>NZ_ADFQ01000084.1:0-33014 GCF_000177355.1 Prevotella amnii CRIS 21A-A | reverse complement strand
CGTCAGTTCAACATAGAAGTACAATTTGTTAAAAGTGTTAATTACACCTTTGAACAATTACTATAAAATGTTGGCTATCAATGGATATTGAAGTGTAATAGCTTCGAGAAAAACACAACTGTCAATGCACAAAAAACTGGGTAAAAGAAGAAAATCTTCCCCATTTAACACTTTTAGCATTGACAATGAGCAAGCAATTAGATTTATCCAAACGGCAAGAAATTGCCAGACTTCTTAAAGAAGGCAAGGACTTCGCAGAGATTGCAAAAGTTCTTAATTTTGATCGTACGACGATATTACGTGAAATAAACCGTAATGTTGGCGATAATGGTGTGTATAATCCTGAATTAGCAGAGCAGAAGCGTAAGCATCGGAAACGTTTTCCAAAGCTTAATCCAGCAGTAGTTGCTAGTCTACCTAGTGAAATAAGGGAAGAACTTAATAAAATCTTAGTTTATGAAACTCCGAACGTTCAACGTAGGCAGTTGGTAATAGACAAGTATATTAAAGAGTATGGTTCCCTTATATTAAGTAACCTTATTACCCCCAAGGCAGCTATGCGTGCTCTCGCTAATGAATTTTATATGGAACAAAGTACCATCTATAAACTCTTAAAGCGAGAAGGAGTTTACAAGGATAGATATAATCCAATATGTATACATCCGACGGAAAAGTAACCTAATTATTAATTCAATTCAAGTGTCTATGTATCATATTGTTAAAGAGGTTCATGTAAAAAAGAAGCCATTATGGCTTGTAGATCTTCTTTTTCAGATTATCCCATCTCTCTATAGAGAAATTGGAACTAAAGAAGATATAGAAAAAAGATTCGATAAAATCCTCACTATCATGTTAGGAGCCGAAGTCAGATGGCATCACGGGAAATCCTTGCTCTCAAGGATTCAACATATCAGCCATACAAATAACAGTATTACTGTACGTGGCAACCGTGGAATAGCTATCCTTTCTTTTAGAATTGAGTCAGAACAACCATTATCAAATCAAGAAGCTATATGAAAATTGCCAATAATAGATTACCAATTACATCCTTTGTTTTGGTAGATGAAACAGGAAGAGTCATTGATGATTTAGAAAATCTCAATGAGTATACACAAGTAAAGGCTATTGCCATTAACCCTGAAAATAGATAGATTATGGGAGATTACAAATGGATTGGTTTAATGAGAAAGTTTTATAATTGTTCTTTCTATGATGATAGCAATGCTGTGCAGATGTTTTTGCACATCTTTCTGAATGCTCAAAGAGAAGATAAATCCTTCTTCAATCAGATTACAATGCCAGGACAATTTCGCACTTCTATTCAGAGTATAACAGAGTTCTTGCAGGTTACTCGTAAGTCTGCTCGCAAGTCCCTCGACAAGTTAAAGGAAGCAGGTGTTATTCATGTCTCTTCTTTAAGACGTAATGGAGTCCTTATAACAGTAAGAGACTTTAATAAGTTTCTTTCTTTACAGGATGTAAGAGGTGGCTGGGTAAAACTGTATTATGATTTAGACTTCCAGGATTTCTTTGTAGATGCAAAGAATCTTCATCTCTATCTTCATATCCTCCTCCATTCTTATTCAGAAAATGATAGATATGAAGATCCCCAGTGGTTTGATATTAAGAAAATCAGCTTACTTACAGGGTTAACACTAAAGGAAATCAAAGAAGGTCTTTTAAGACTTCGTAAATATGGAATTTTAAATGTAGGCTATGATGGGAAAAATAAGCTCTCATCTGTTCGGTTGATAGAGTTTTCGGATTACATGAAGGATAATCTTCCTGTAATTGGTCCAAATTGGTCCAAATATAACACTAATAACGAAGGTTATATTGATGCAGATATTGTTGAATATAGTGAAAATTCAGCAATGGAATTATCTTGTAAACATGTCCAAAAACGGGCCAATAAAGAGTCTATAAGTGGGCCAAAAGTTAACCAAAAAATTTCCTCACGAAATCTTCACGAGAAAGTTACTGAAAATTTTGTAATTAATGATAAATCAGCAAGTTATAACAAAAGTGGGCTAAAAGTGGGCCAAAAGAAGACCAATGATAGACCAAAAGAAAACGTTTCAAAAACGTTACCAACTTATTACGAAGGTAACTACGCGCGCGAACATATTATAAAAGAGAATAGAGATAGAGAAAGAGATAATAATAATTATTATAATAACTCGCTTTCGCGAAAATTTTCTTCCATTGAGGAACTTGTTTCAGATGACGAGTGGGTGTGTTCCATGCAGCAGCTCTATGGCTTTTCGAGCAAAGAAACTCTTTATACCGCACTAACCCTGTTTTTGGCCAACCTGAAATGTCGAAAGGAAGTAGTTCCAAGTAGCTTAGACGCTTTCTTAGATTATTTCTGTAACTGGTATAAGCGTAATGCCTCTCGATTAAAAGTCCAGCTAAAGATATCTACCCCTCTAAAGAACTATGGTATAGTTCTATGGGGTAAATGTATGTCAGCCTTTGAGAAAATAGTCAGTGAAAGAATTTTTACTTCTATCTTCAAGCAACTTTGCTTCGAGTCATATGACGAGACAAAAAAGACGCTATTGCTCGTCCTCCCTAACAAAAAAGTCTATGAGAAATTAGAAAGTTGCTATGTTGAAACATTAAGTCTTGTTTTACATAAGTTCTTCGGAATAGGCATACAACTCCGCTATCGGATACAGCAAGTATAAGAAAGTTACAAATAAAAACTTCACGCAGTTATGAATGAAGCACAAAGAATATTACAGCTAACAGGTGGAGGATTAGATATCTTTGTTCACTACCTCGGCGAGAAATGTCTTAAGAAGATATTTCGTAACCCCTTTCGGGAAGACAGCCGACCATCTTGTCACCTATATTTCAACAATAGAAGTAGTGGAGATAAGCAATACTATCTTCAAGATTTTGGTGACAGCAGCTTTTGCGGAAACTGTTTTACGATTGTAGGAAAACTTTGCAATATCAATACGAAAACCAATTTTCGTGAAGTTCTTCAGGTCATAAACCGTGATCTTTGTCTCGGAGTATTTGACGCTGGCAACACCAATCATCATATTGCTGTCCCACGACAAGTTCCTTCAGAGAATAAGAGTTCTAGCAGCAGCATAGCAAGTTTCAAAGTAGAAACACAGCCTTTCATGCCATGGGAAGAAAGCTATTGGAAAGAATATGGTATTGACCTTGCAACCCTGAAACGATACAATGTAAGAAGTATCATCAGCTGTACGTTTACGAAGGCTTCAGGTAGGGAGTTTGCCATTTATGGGTCAAAAGCTATTCCTACTTATGGATATTTCTTTGATGGTAGTCGCAGGGTCAAAATCTATCGTCCCAAGGCTAAGCTGCGCTTCATGTATGCAGGTCATTTTCCAAAGCCTTATATCTTTGGTTATGAGCAATTACCTGTAAAAGGTGATGTCGTGTTCATTACAGGTGGAGAAAAAGACGTAATGTCCCTTGCTTCGCATGGTTTTCCTGCCCTTACTTTCAATAGTGAGACTGCCAACATACCTGAAGCTATCTTTAAAAATCTCTCTAAGCGTTTTTATAAGATAATCTTTCTGTATGACACTGACGCAACCGGTAAAAAAGAATCAGAATTACGTGTACAAAAGTATCGAAAGAAGTACAATGTCTTCAAGTTAGATCTTCCTCTTGCAGGAAGTAAATCTGAAAAAGATATAAGTGATTTCTTCCGTCTAGGACACACAGACAAAGAACTTCAAGCTCTAATTAAAAGTCAACAATAACTCTTAAAATTGATTTTAAGCTTATGTCTAAATCGTTTATTAGTACATCAGAACAAAGACCTGAACATATTCACGTCAAAGAGTTTACAGATACACAGAGTATCTTGAATATGGATATAAAGCAGCTCCCAGCTGTTCATGAAATATCCTATCGACACTTTTCAAAAGTGTATCGAGGAATTGGTATTATAAATCAGAATAAAGGAATAGAGTTTGTTAATCATGAACTCACAGCGAAACCTATAACTCTGAAAAATGCTGGAATAAGTTTTCTATCAGCAAGGAAAGAACAGAGAAGTAATAGACTCTGCGCCTTCCATGATGTAACAGACTATTTAGCCTACTTATCTTTGCAAGATAACGGTTTTATTCGTCTCCCTTCAGATAGTGATGTCATCATCATGTCCGATGTTAGAAACTTCCTTCATCTACTCATAGAAGGTGACGATTACAACAGAGTCTATTTATTCTTTCCTAACGATGTCACAGGAAATACTATTACCCAAACATTAATAGATAGATATGGAAGATATGCTGTACCCTGCAATACACTTTATAAAGGGTATTCAAACCTGTTGCAGTTTGCAAAAGCAGTTGAAATCCCATCAGATGATAGTTAATATATTTTTTAATATATATCCTTAAGATATGACGTATATAATAATCTTCATAGTTTTGTTTATTGCTTTAGCTGCAGCTTTCTATTATGAAATAAGCCATAGCTATGATGATGACAAATTCAGAAAATAGAAAATAATGTAATTTCATTTTTCAGTATAAATGCTAACAAGTAAAGATATGATTGACAATGTTCTAACCATCAAAACAGGCTTTTCGGATTTATTACCCATGCCTGAATTTTATCAAGTAGTCACTTACTCACAGAAACGAGAAGAGCTACTATCCTTAATCTATGAGAAGAAGAATTTCAAGCCTTTTGCCAGCATGAAACTAATCAGAGAAATTAATTTTCTAATAAAAAAGACAATTACCATGTGGAAATTGCAATGCCTGGCAGAGCGAATAGAGAAGCTATTCGGAATCTCATGCTTTCAGATAAGCATTGACATAGAGAATAACACTGCACACATGCTTTGTAGCTGGATTGATAAAGAAACTGGAGAGTGCATCGTACTCAACAGAACAGAGCAGAAGCGATTATCGGTATTAGTCTTAGATTTTTTAGACTTACCACGTCCCCGGGGTGCAGATATGTGGTTAAGATACTTCCTATTAAATAAGTATAATAACGATCCATCCGTATATAGCAAGCAGATAGAAATTCTTGAAAGAGGGCAATATGATAGTCTTAGTTATCCTGTCATAAGAGACAGTCTTAAATATGCGGAAATGTTGTGTAAGGGATTATTAAAATAGTTTGTGATATGAGACCTTTAAAGATATATTTAGCCAGTAGTTGGCGAAACAGATTTTACGACAATGTTTTGAACGTTTTGCGCATGCAAGGCTATGAAACTTATGATTTCAAGCATCCTGAAAACAAAGAAATAAGCGGTTTTAGCTGGAACGTAAGGTCAAGCAACATAAAGGACAGCCTATGCTCTTGACAAAAAGAGAAACAGCGTCCTTGTTACTTGTTGATTATTCTACCCTTAGAAAATGGGCAAGGAAAGGATTTCTTGTCCTCACAAGGATTACTCCCCACCGTGAGTTATATCGTTATAGCGATGTTCTAAAAATATTGGAGGGCAGGGTATGAAACATTTGCTTTATTTCATACTCTCTGTACTCATTGTATATTTGATAGGTTCACTGCTAATGGCAGATTTCTTGTGGGTATTACATACTGGTTTCTTAGGATGGATAGGTGCCATTTTTATTATTCTGTGGTTTTTCCTGCAAATTGAGAAAGAGTATGATGGATGGAATATAGAAGAGGAAGAAGTAGATTCATGGAATGAAGAAGATGAAAGCGATGACCAATACATTTCCAAGAAAGAAGCCCGGAAAATAGCAGAGGATGTCTGTAAAGAAATGTTTAACATAAAAGAAAACAAATATGATAAATAGCCACACAATGGCATCGACTTATGCTAATCAAATAGCATTTAAATTATGAAAGCAAAACTTAGAAAGACAGGTGAGGTAGTAGAACTAAGGCAGTACTACTGTGATGGGACGGCAATGGGTGTTAATGGGAAATTGTATCATCAGGGTGACATATCTGAGCTGTTTGAAGATATCGATTATAAAAGACTATAATACGAATTTAATCAATTAGGCAGTAAGCCGAATGAGGTTTTCTTCAAAAAGTGGCAATTATTTTTAACGTAAAATAAATACGAATTCTTTTGTTATATGAGATGTTTTGTATATCTTTGCATACGTATATATAACTATACATATATATAGTAATAAAGCAATATGTAAATATCAAGGGATAATCTATTAAACTAATAAATTTATAAGATATGACACACCAAGCAACAATCATTTCATTTGCCAACCATAAGGGAGGTGTCGGAAAAACCACGACAACAGCAAGTGTTGGTTCTATTCTTGCCAGCTTAGGTAAGAAAGTATTATTAGTAGATATGGATGCACAGAGTAATCTCACATCGTCTTTACTAAAGAATGAAGAAATAGAGTCTACCATCTATGATGCACTCTCAACCTCTTGTAAAGGAGCAGCCTATAATTTAGCAATCTATCCGATAGCGGAAAATCTTGACATTATTCCATCTTCATTGCGTCTTGCCTCTGCAGACCTTGAACTCTCTTCTGTGATGGCAAGGGAGCATCTTCTTTCTGACGTTTTGCAGTCACAGGTTACAAACTATGACTACATACTCATAGATTGTCCCCCATCATTAGGACTTCTTACCCTCAATGCTCTCACCGCCTCTAACCTTGTTATTATCCCCCTCTTGGCTGAAGTACTGCCATTTCAGGGCTTAACTATGATAAGTGATTTTATAAGGATGGTAAAACAGAAGCTCAACCCAAAGATAGAGACAGCAGGAATTCTTCTTACACGCTGGGAGAAATCTAATTTAAGTAAGCAGATAGAAGCAGGTCTTCGTGACAAGTTAGGTAATAGTGTCTTTACGACCAAGATACGTAAGAACATCAAAATAGCTGAAGCCCCACTTGAAGCTGTTAATATAGTAGAATACGATCCAAAGAGCAATGGTGCAGCGGACTATCGTTCCTTTGTAGAAGAGTTATTAAGTAAGACATCAGGTAAATAAATAAAAGAAACAGGTAATGAGCAAAAAGATTAATAATGATGCAATGGGACAACTGTTAGAAGGTCTAACATCTTCAGCTGTCTCTCCAGTGAGTGAGTCATCAGACTCTACCACTATTTCTGAAAGTAGAAACAACAGTCAAGAGGAGCACAAGGATAGTTCTAAAAGCGTTCGTTCGAAGACAAATGGAAAGATGCGCATTTGCACATCATTAGATAAGACACTTATGAATAAGATACGTGCTATCTCTGAAAAGGAAGGAGTTCAAATCAACGAGCTTATTACTTTAGGATTAAATATGGTTGTTTCTAAGTATGAAGAGCAGCATGGTCAGATACGTCCAAAGAAAGGCGTACGTGGTGATATTAATACTATATTTCGTTAGTAATTATTCTATATATTAAATATATAGATGATTATGCAGTAATATTTTTATAAAATATGAAGTTAAGTATTATATTGTGCTGGGCAGGAGATGTATATTATTGGTATGGAAGGATTACTTTCAGGCTACTTTGACGTAAAGATTTTCACTATCAATTGGAGAAGCAATAGAATTGCTATAGAGGTTACTACAGATAAGTATATGGAAAAAGATGCTATTGGAAATTATCTTTGGAAAGAAAAGAGCCAATAAAATGCCTAGTCTTTATATAGGTAAAGAGTATGAAAGAAAAGCAATATAGAAAGGTGATACACGTTCACTTCCTCCACAATCATAGGAACTATTACTTTGGTAGTATTGCAGCCTTGTTCAGAAGATTTACTGAAGAGGATTTGGATTGTTCTGCAGCATATCTTAGCCATCTTCTAACAGAAGATGGTATGCATCATATAACAAAGAAAGTTCTTATAATAAGGTCACGTTTAATAACATAAAAAAGTAAGAATTCAACATATATATTTGCAGTTTATTATAATTATTACTTGTGATTTTTTCCACATATAAGCCTTATGAGATAATTCCTTTAAGGTTTCATTAATAGATTTAATTATATTCTCTCTTATCATATCTTATTGGTTTATGGAGAGGTGGTTAACCTCTCCGTTACCTATCATTATGCGACGTATTTGAATTCATGAACATTTATGTAAGAGTCATCATCTTCATGTTCCTCGTTCCATGCTTCAATATCCTCTTCGGTGAAGTCTTCTTTTTCAAGCAAAGAAGAAACAAAACTCTTCATTTGCTTTTCTGTTTCAAAATATTCATAGTAATCTGCGTCCTTTACATAAGCATCAACTAAGTATCGCTCCGGATAGTATTTCCCATCAGTGTCATTTGTATCGAACACCTCACATCCTGCTTCCTCTACTATATAGTATATGGTGAGGTCGGGCATAAGTTTCCCCAAAACGTGTCTAAAGTCTGTTGCTCCCCAAGCTTCTTCAGCATTGATGCGAAGAGCTTTTTCATCTAACTCATACTCTTCGATGAAGCCACGGAGATAACTCTCTTTCACCTGCTCCTTTGTTGCCCCTAAAGCTACAAGGACATTACCCTCCCATTCATTAGCTGCGTTTTCTGCAACAGGCTTCATCTTACCTTTCACGAAACCATCAATCGCATTAAACACTTTTTCTAAATCGCTTTTGCTACCCTCGATAGCATAACTTGTACTTGCCCAATTTGCCATATTCTTAATGTAAAGAAGTTAATATTAATTTCGGGCATCCTGATTCTCAACCTTATTAGGTTTTTTGGATCTTCGACCCGAACTTTTTTTTATTCCGGTGTAACCGTCATCTCGAACCTTTTATGTGCAAGGTAAGAGTGCTGGTGAAAAGGAAAGTAAGACAAATAATTGATCGATAAATTTTTCAGGAAACCGCAATCTATTTGATTTCGGAGGGTTTTGAAAAATTTATTGTCAATAGGGAACTGGTATTTGCCGTGTTTCTTACCAGTACTACCTTTGCATCTAAAAGTCGATAGATGACTACTAGCGGAGAAGAAAAGTGAGTGGCCGAGAACAGAGACAAAATGAAAATATAGATAAAAGGGAAAGTAAAAACTACTATAGGTATAGATAGAGCATAGGAATATTCTTATTCAAATGATATAGCTTTATTACAATATATTTGTATAGCTATATCTACGTATATATGAAAATATAAGCATATAAAAACACTTGCAAAAGAATATGACGAGTATTTTTTTGAAACTAAAAAAGTATATTTATTTTACTCTTTAGAGCCATTAAAGAGCCGAGAAATTAAAAATATAAAAAATTATGAGTCCCAAATTTTAACATAAAATCTTCTGAAAATCCCTTAAAAGATTTTGAAAACGTTAATATAAGACTTTTATTTTTTTGATAGTGTTTTTTTGGAATGAAGTCATTTACTTTGTAGCCAATAAATAAAAGAATATGGGATCATTCGGAATATTTGCAATTGTAGTGACATTCATCTTTGTCATTTACTATGTAGTCATGATTTGTCTTGATTTGTTCGGCACCAAAGGCGAAAAGAAAGACAGTGTTGAGGTCATTTATGCAGGTACCCCTGTAGAAAATACTTCAGGATCTTCCATCACCACTCCTATAAATGTAAATGAGGAAGCAGATGGTAAGTTCAGCATTGACAATCCTGATAGTCAGCAAGAAGAAACAAAAAAAGAGCAAGATACCACTCCTCCTGCTGAAGAGGAGGATTTATCTGTTCCATCAGGGCTGGAATCTCTTTCTGCAACAGATATTATTGGAGCAGACATTGACGAGATTGCAGTTCAATCCAAGGCAAAGGTTGATGGTATCAATGAAAAACTTAATACTATTCCTTCTACTATTCAAGGTGCTGTATATATAGATGAGTTTCAAGAAACATATATGGCAGCCTTAGAAAAAGCAAGAGATACAGAAGAGCAAGCAGAACAACTATTATCAGTTTAATCATGAAGAATTTGAAATATAGAAACTACACACTGATAGCATCATTACTGCTTTTAGGGCAGCCAATGATGGCAAACTGCGGAACAACAGACTATAGTGGTAATTCAGGACGCCTTTATAATATGGTTGTCTATGTTCTCACCTGTTGTACAGCAGTATTATATCTCCTTTATTCCATTGCAGCAATATTATCCATATACAGTGCAACCAACATCTACATCAAGATGCAGACTGGTGAGGAGGGTCTTACGAAGAGCATACTCATTTTAGTAGGAGCCTGTATCTTCCTGTTGGCTGCAACTGTAGTTCTTCCAGCCTTCTTCGGTTTCCAGTTTGGAATCACCGATCGACTTTGGTAATACTTTTATTACATAACTTTATTAATTAATTTAATTTTTACGACAATGAACATAAACTTGTCAACAAAGGTAAGCGGTGCCAAGCAATTTTGCGTAACCGTAAGTAAGAAAATCAAGACAGTAGTCATGGATCCCCGCTTTGTAGCCGCGATGTTACTGCTGGTCATCTGTACAGTTTCAGTAGAAGCACAGAGTATGGATTCCGGCGTAAAGGCTATTAGTTCTGCTAGTGACTCTATCAAGAAGTACTTGCCAGTTGTGACCAAACTCATCTATGTTATTGCAGGTATTGTAGCTATTTTGGGTGCAATTTCTGTATATATCAAGATGAACAATGAGGAACAGGATGTTAAGAAGTCGATCATGATGATAGTCGGTGCTTGTATCTTCCTCATTGCAGCTGCACAGGCATTACCATTGTTCTTCGGTCTCTAAACGATGACACAATGCCACAAGTCAAGAATGACTATCCTGACTACCCAGTATTCAAGGGACTTCAAAAACCCCTTGAATTCCTGGGCCTTCGAGGAAGATACATTGTTTGGGCAGCTTGCACTGTTGGCGGAGGACTCTTATCTTTCTTGATAGGTTACGTTGTCTTTGGCTTCCTTATAGCCTTGGTTTTACTCACCATTATCCTCTCTGTAGGAGGTGTTGCTATCTTCGTCAAACAGCATAAAGGGCTTCATTCAAAGAAAAGTCCTAAAGGTATCTATATTTTTTGTCGTTCTCGGAATTATTGATAGAAAACAGTTTTGATAGTAAATAAAAAAATACATGATTACTATAATCGTCATATTAGTTTTTGCTTCCGTCCTTTTAGGAATGTTCTTTTCTGTCAAAGCTTTTGGCACAGGAAGCAAACGAGCTAAAATTTTTGAAGACATCTATTTCAGCTTCGAAGATGTCAATGATATAGGCATTGTCTATACCAAGAAGGGCGATTATTCAGCCATCTTAAAGATGGATAACCCAGTAAGAAAATATTCAGCCGACACCGAAGGCTATTATGAGTTTACAAAGTTACTAGCCTCTGTCCTTCAAGTCTTAGGCGAAGGTTATGCCATTCATAAGCAAGACATCTTCGTCCGTAAGAACTTTAATATGTCAAGCATCGCCAGCAAAGATACTGATGTAAAGAAGCACTTCCTTTCAGATGCTTATCTCAAATTTTTCAATGGTCGTCCCTATATAGACTCCGTTACCTACCTCACTATCACTCAACGTGGTCGTACTGGGGGCTTAAAATCCTATAATGCAGATAAATGGCGAGACTTTCAAGTTAAAATTCAGAAAGTCTACGACCGTTTAAGTAGTGAAAACATCAATTGTTGTTTCCTTAACAGCAACGAATGTCAGAATTTCACCGAGCGTTTCTTTGCTATAGATTTCAAGCACGATGTTGTCTCTATGACAGACTTCAAGGTAGAATCAGAGAAAATCGGCATGGGTAATGAGCAGCTGAAGATCTACAGTCTTTTGGATGTTGATGATCCTGGTCTTCCAGGTGTTCTTCGTCCTTATGCCGATATTAATGTCAATAACACTGTTATGCCCCAAGATCTTCTTTCCGATTTAAGCATACTTCCTGAAGTAGACACCATCGTCTACAATCAGGTTATCTTTCTTCCTAATCAAAAGCGAGAGATTATGAAATTGGAAAAGAAGAAAAACCGTCATGCCTCTATCCCTAATCCAAATAATCAGATAGCCGTTGAAGACATTAACAATGTCTTAAATGAAGTAGCACGTGACGGTAAGCAATTCGTATATGCCCATTATAACCTAATGGTTAAGACATCAGCTGACAAGGACCTTCAGAAGGTTACCAATAGTTTAGAGAACTTATTAGCACGCTATAGTATGCACCTATCTAAGCGTGCCTATAATCAGTTAGAGTTGTTTGTAGCCAGTTTTCCAGGCAACTGCTACGAACTCAATATAGATTACGATCGTTTCTTAACCCTCTCCGAACCAGCTCTATGTCTCCTTTATAAGGAACGTCAACAAAAGGGAGACGATACAAACTTAAAGTGTTATTATACCGACAGACAAGGCGTTCCAATGTCTATCGACGTATCAGGAAAGGAAGGTAAGGTAAGATACACCGATAATAGTAATTTCTTTGTATTAGGTCCTTCAGGAAGTGGGAAGTCTTTCTTTATGAACACCGTCATGCGTCAATACTACGAGCAGGATACTGATATCGTTATTGTAGACACAGGTGATAGTTATGAAGGACTCTGTAGTTACTTTGAGGGTGTATATGTGACCTATTCTAAAGAACACCCTATTTCTATGAACCCTTTCAAGATAGAAAAGACCGAGTACGAACAAAACTTCCAGGCAAAGAAAGACTTCCTTAGAAACATTATCTTCCTTATATTCAAGGGCAAAGATGAGCCAACAAAGTTAGAGGAGACCATAGTAAATCAAACATTGATAGAATACTTCGAGGAGTATTTTCATCCTTTTGAAGGATTTACCGAAGCACAGCGAGAGGATATTCGCCATATCATGGAACTCGAAGACAAACGCACCGGTAAATACGATGAATATGAAGAAGAGTTAGAAAGACGTTATGGAGCATCTGAAGACATCGATGATATTACCTATAGCGAAGATGAGTCTGATACAGAACAGCCCGAGTCAGCTGCAAGTCAAAACAAACAGGAGCGTAATCTTCGCCTCCGTGATAAGTTGCAAGCCGTCATTGATGACAAAGCTGCTACTGAAGGCGAGAAGAAAAATGCCAAGAGTCAACTTCTTCGTCTCACTCCCGAAGTTATCGAGAGTAAATATCTTCAGCATATCAATAGAAAGATAGATAAGATAGAACGCCAGCGTAAGAAGATGCGTGTAACGGAACTCAATTTCAACAGCTATTATGAGTTCGCTATCGAACGCATACCACAGATATTGAAAGAAGACCATGTCAGTTTCGCTATTAATGAGTTTGCCACCATCTTAAAGCCCTTCTACAAAGGCGGAGAGATGGAATATACCCTCAACAATGATATGGACTCTTCTCTGTTCAATGAAAAATTCATTGTCTTTGAGATAGATAAGATAAAAGAGAACCCAGTTCTATTCCCTATTGTCGTCCTTATCATTATGGACGTATTTACGCAAAAGATGCTCTTAAAGGAAGGACGTAAGTGTCTTGTTATTGAAGAGGCATGGAAAGCCATTGCCACCCCAGTCATGGCTACCTATATTCAATACCTCTATAAGACCGCTCGTAAGCACTGGGCAATGGTTGGCGTTGTCACACAGGAGATTCAAGATGTCACCGAGTCCAAGATTGTCAAAGAAGCCATCATTAACAATTCAGGTGTCTTTATGCTGCTTGATCAAAGCAAGTTCAAAGACAAGTTTGATAATATTAAGAAAACATTGGCTCTGACGGATACAGACTGTAAGAAGATATTCACCATCAATCGTTTAGAGAACAAGGAGGGTCGTTCACCCTTTAAAGAGGTATTTATTAAGCGAGGTCAAGAAGGCGATGTTTACGGCATTGAAGAACCGCCTGAATGTTACATGAGCTATACGACAGAGAAAGTCGAGAAACTCGCCTTAAAACTCTATAAGAAGATTTTGTGTTGTGATCACCAGCAAGCTATCGAAGCTTTTGTAAGAGACTGGAAACATTCACGTATCAAGAGCTCCTTAGAGTTTGCAAGGAAAGTATTAAAAGAAAGAAAAGTATTAGACAAATAAAAAATCAGATATGCGTCGTTTCATACCTATATTCTTCATGATGATTGTGATGACCAAGTTGTTAGCACAGTCTTACCATGCTATTAATTTTGATGCAAAGACCGCTGCAGCTATGGGTGCAGCCTATGTTGTAGAGTCAGAAACAGAACGCAGAACACGAGCAGATATAGAATCTATCCTTAAACATTATACCAAGGCTAGTTTATCTACAGTTGGAATATATTATTCTAAGCGTCAAGACCGCAATGCCATGCGTGATGCAGGTATATTCGGTACAGACGAGAACTATTACTATCAGCGCATCCTCTTCTTGGTTAAAGATGGTATTATGCCAAAGCTCATAGTTATTGCTGCCAAAATGATTAAGGAACCCGACAATGCTCTTTATTGGGGTCCATACCTCTATAAAACTACTAATAATGTTGAGCAGTTATGCAAGCAGTTCGAGTTAGTTGTTACTAATGGAAAACTATCCTTCAAAGATGTAACTTTCTTAGTTATCAATGAAAAGCTGCAAAAAATATTTGATTTATCCCAGCTTGCAGATGTAAATTGGAAAGAACTCTTAGATAAGGTTGGTGACTTTGATATAAAAGCAGCCAAGGAAGGTATTAAGAGTGACATTAATAAAATCGGAGCAGTCCTAGCTTCAGCAGGCAAAGGAGCCGTTGCTAGCAATATGAAAGACTTTTCTGCTCTTGGTCGAATATTCAAATCATCACCTGAAGAGCTTTACCAGCTATGTCAGAATTTCCGCAAAAAATACGAAAATATACGAAATGCAGGAAGTGTAAAGAATATCTTGATGAGCGTACTACAAGGCGATGATGCAGCAGCAGTAGGACGACTCTTTCAGATAGACAATTACAGTATCACAGGTTACATCAGTAACTATATCAAGGAGCTACAGGGACAGTACTATAAGCAACGTTGGTATATCTATTCTGATGACAGTGGCAGTAAGGTTCTTTGCGACTACAAACCCAAGGCCGAAGCCGATCGGGATGATAAATGGAATGGGTGGTTGCATTTTGTAAGTCCACGTGATAATGAGTACTGCCATGTCTTAACCTCTTCAGAGATAGCATCAGCCAAGGCAGAATCCGAACGCCTTGCAGGATGGAATCAGGCAAAGGTTGATAAGTACAACAAGGAAAATCCTGGACACCATGCGACCATGACATATTTTTTGCAGCATGAAAACCGTAGAGAATCCTATAAGCATGGCTGGGGTAAAAGGCATTACAAGCGTCATTGTTTTTATGCTTATTCTATCAAAATTGTAGACTCTTGGAGTATCAAGAATGAAGTGTATGAGGAGTTTTTCGATTCCCAGTCTATGGACGAAGGAACATTCAAAAATCGTATGGAGAGTCAACTAAGATATTACAACAGCTTAGAGCAAGACAAGCCATCTTTCGAGCGTGTAACCTATAAGTTAGGCTTTGGCGATAAGAAGTTCTACACTATGGCTGATGAGAACAAGATGAAAGGCTGTAATTCTGTCACTTTCCTTTCCAAGTGCGACGATGGAGCCAATTTAGCAGAAGGCTCATTCAACTGGAAAGAAAACGGTAAGCAAGGCAAGTCCTTAGAAGATCCCAAGTCAAAGAACTTCGCTTTAGACTATACCCAGTTAAGTTCCAATGACTCTAAAGAGCTGCAAGATAAGAAGAAAGGCTATGAAGCAGATATCGAAAATCTACAAAAGCAGATAAGAACCAATGATAATAAGCTAAATAGCTTAATAAGACAGATCCATCAAGCCAAGATGGCTCATAACGATAAGAAAGTCAGTGAGCTTCGTTCGCAATACGATAATCTCAATGCGGAACAGGGAACACTCAAAAGTCAGCTGTCACAGATACAAAACGCTTTAACGCAGATAGAAGATGCTATAGCAGAGTACTATAAGGATTTAAGTGAAGATACAGGCGGTTCTTACAGAATTAATTCCAATATGAGAGAATTAGAAAGCCTCTTTCAATTATCTTGGCAAGATGCTGGCGAGTGGGTCAATGGTGAGAATCAATACACTTTTGTCCGTCATGCTTATTGTGCACAGGTAAAGAGTGAGGTAACTTACACCGCCACTCTCACGTTATCTAAACCTCCAAGTTATCTTATACCTTGGTTTGGATGGAATCTTATAAGGATTCACCGTGCCATATTGAGCGTTGACTACAAGCTCTCTGCAGCATACTCATCCGAGAATGTTATTGAGACGATGAATCTTGATATGAGCTTATCAGAGAAAGAGCGTGCAGCAAAGGTTAATGAGCGTCAAAAGGAGTTGATGAAAGACCTCCCTGACTGTGCTATCAGTGTCAAGTACAACTATGGTAGGGATGTAGCTGAAGAAGACGACCCCGATGCAATACATCTGCTATGGGCTAGCGACCGTTTAGATGTGGCACGAGAAGTTGAATACCAGCTTAGCAATATCTACTCTCAGTTAGTACTCATTGAAAAGGTCATGAATGACCGTCAAAGAATCAAAGACTTTCTTACCAATAATTATCTGAAGCCCATCACAAGGAAATCACGAGGCACGATAGCCGAATACGCCCTAGGACGTTGGCAAGAAGCCAGCGACGAAGCCAAGAAGACTTCAGCTTCCCCAGCAGAGAAACCCAAAAAGGAAAAGTAACAGATAAAAAGCATAGCATATATGAACAAATGCTTATACATATTACTCATTGCCCTTTGCCTTGCTCTTCCAAGAGGAACGAGTGCATCCAATATGCCTACTGATCAAGTTTCATTAGAAGCCATGATTTATAATCATAAGACCATCAAGGCAGTATTAGAGTTACGTGTGCTTGCCGAGGAGGGTGTACGAGCGTATCACAAGAAGAGCATGAAAACAATGGAGGATCATGAAGCGGTAGCTAAACGGTTAGATAAATACAGAAAATGCTTTGATAAGATAGACCTCATTTTGAATGCCACAGCAACAGGCTTTCACACCTATAACAGTTTCCAAAACTGTAAGAGAAATCTCACCTCCTATTATAAACTCCTTGATACCTATACAAAAGAGATACTACTTCATGGAGCCGTTTGGACGAGTGACACCACCATTCTCTATACCAGTCAACGAGCAGTAGAGGGTGTATCCCATGAAGCAAACCGTTTATGGAAATCTTATGTAGAGCTTGCAGCTATCATAATAGGTAAAAGAAATTGTACCACAGCAGATATGATGTTGATTTTGGATGACATCAATCTCTGTATTGACAATATTGAAGCCTCTATCCGAAACGCTTATATGGAGCTATGGGCATATATGACAGTTAGGATGGGTTTTTGGAAAAAAGATTATTACCTGGCTCGTAGTATCAAAGACATTGCAAGCGATGCTCTAGGACGCTGGTTAGGCAACTCAAAGGAAGCCTTTCAGTGCTTAGAAAGGCACAAATCATACTACCATGAGCCTTTAGGCGGTGGTGGTTTAATAGGAGGAAGACGTTATAATTAAAAAGAAAGCTATCATGCCGAGAAAGAGAATATACATACTATCCATATTGCTTAGCCTAACCCTTTCTGTATTCAGTCAGGGTTATGTACAGGTAACCAAGAAGCACGAGGAATATATCATGCAGCAGTTCACCACTATGGAGACTGGTGCAGGTGCACTCACTCCACGTTTTTACTATAATATTTTACACAAGCAATATCAGCGTACTGCCAATGTAGAGAACAAACTGCTGTTCCGTATTCACATGAAAGCACGAGTTGCCGATGAGAAAGTCTATGCAGACAGCATTAAATCTGTAACCATGCGTCGTGCCAAGGTAGAAGCGATGAATATTATCGACCGCCAGCCATTGACTGATACAGCATGGCCAGTTGAGAAAAGCAAGATAGAAGGTAAGCTATCCATTTTTCAAAGTAATATCAACAATATCATGCCCTATGGTGGAACATCAGAAGACTATCGTCAGTGGAAGAATATCTACAACTGTATACAGACAGCCATCAAGGTCACACGAGAATCCTATCAAGACTCTGGTAAGAAGAAACGAGAGTACCTCGCCATCTACAAAGACATTGTAAGCAGGAACTATCATCTCACCCAACTTCTTTTGACTTGGAATAGTATCAAGAGAGCCAAGGATATGCAAAAGAACAGCAAACCACCCCAGCGATTGACTTCTATTCGTACCACTGCTTTTGACGCTATGAATCGTTGGAAGGCAGCCATGGCGGTAGACGGTTTTTCTCCAGGAGGAAAGAGAAAATGATGTAAAACGAACTAACAGCAACTTCATCCCCACAAAATCATCTTGGTAAGATGCCTTCTTAATAATCTATACCAGGAATACACCGAGGGGTATAGGGGGCGAGAAACCCCCTGAAAGAGCGAAGCCAGGTGATATAAAAAAAAAGGGACAATAAAAGAAATAAGTAAAAATAAATATTAATGCTAACAAGTAACGAAAGGAATTTATGTTAATCAGCACATTATTTTTAGCCGCCCAAGGCGGATTAGCAGGAGGCGTAGAAGGATTAAGCAGTACGATTTCTGACCTATCCCAAACCATTGGTGTAGACCTCTTTGAGGAGGACATAGACAATGTTGTGTTCCAGACCAACGAGTTCCTATGTAATCCTGATTTTATTGGCAATCAAGGTCCATTTTGGTGGATCTTGCAGATGAGTATGGCTTTAGGCGCACTCTTCTCCATCATTGTAGGAGCCAATATAGCTTATAAGATGATGGTCAAAGGCGAGCCTATTGATGTTTTCAAAATACTCAAAGTAATGGGTATAGCTTTAGTCATGATATTTTGGTACCCCCCAAGCATGACAGGTATGGGTAGCAGCAATGCGAGCATCCTTGATGCGTTGGCGTATATTCCAAACTGTATAGGTAGCTATACACACGACCTCTATGAAGCTGAAGCAACCCAGGTCAGTGAGAAATACAATGAACTCATGCCTCTAATCAAGAAGCGTGATGATATGTATGAGAAGGCTGCAGAAGTTGAAGCTGCCAGCAAATATATTAGTAAAACAGAAAGTATGGATGCTTTGTCTGAAGTTGGTGGCGGTGCTTCGGCTTCAGTTGCAACTGCAAAAGATGCTGATAAAGCCGAAAAGAAGTCTACTTTTGCAGGCCTTGTCATCGCCTTTGATAAGATCATGATGTTCCTTGCACTGGTATTATACCGAGTCGGTTGGTGGGCAACCATATTCTGCCAGCAGATACTTCTAGGAATGCTCACTATCTTTGGTCCTATCCAATGGGCTTTCTCCGTACTGCCCAAGTGGGAAGGAGCCTGGGCAAAGTGGCTTATCCGCTACTTAACGGTTCATTTTTATGGAGCTATGCTCTATTTCGTAGGCTTCTATGTACTTTTATTATTTGACATAGTTATCAGTATTCAAGTTGAGAACCTCACTGCTATCACCTCCTCACAAGGTACTATCAATGGTTATGTACAAAGTGCTTTCCTTACCTGCGGTTATCTCCTTGCTGCATCAGTAGTAGCATTAAGATGTCTTAACTTAGTTCCTGACCTTGCAGCCTGGATGATTCCTGAAGGCGACACAGCCTTCTCAACGAGAAACTTCGGTGAAGGTGTAGCATCTTCCGTTAAGGGAAGTGCAATGTCCGTTATGGGTAAAGTTTTTTAAAGTAGAAAAGTTATGGCAGTATTAAAGAAATTAGAAAACAAGATAAAGCTCGTCTTAATCGTTTCAAGTCTCTTCCTTATTGGCTGTATCGTCATTAGCCTAGGTAGTATTTTTGCAGCAAGAGGAATGGTAGCCGATGCCCACAAGAAGATCTATGTTCTTGACGGTACAGTCCCTATCTTAGTCAAGCAGACTACGATGGATGAGACCTTTGATGTAGAAGCAAAGAGTCATATCGAGATGTTCCATAATCTCTTCTTCACCTTGGCTCCTGATGATAAATATATCGACTACACCATCAAGAAAGCAATGTACTTGATTGATGAATCAGGACTGGCCCAGTACAATACCCTGAAGGAGAACGGCTTTTATAACAACATTATTGGAACGAGTACGATATGCAGCATCTTCTGTGACTCCATCAAATTAAATAAGAAAGATATGTCTTTCACTTACTATGGTCGCCAGCGTATCGAGCGACGCACGAGTATCCTCATGCGCCAGCTTATTACGGCTGGTAAGCTCCGTCGTGTGCCACGTACCGAGAACAACCCTCACGGTTTCCTTATCTATAACTGGCGCACAATAGCCAATAAAGACCTTTCAGAGACACAGAAAGCTAATTACTAACTTATCAAGCAAGCAAAATTATGGGAATAAAGAAAATGATTATGGGCGAACCAATGCCCGATAAGAACGATCCAAAATATAAAGACCGTTATGAACGAGAAGTAGAAGCAGGCAGGCAGTTTGCCGACAAGACAGGCATGAATTGGCTTGCTATGAAGATACAAATATGGGCTAACGGACACAGTAAGGCTTTCTTGGCCCTTGTTTTTGGTATTGTTATAGGCTGTTTTGCGCTTAACATCATTGGCATGGTACGCAGTTACAACGCTTCCAAGAAACATCGTTCTACCGCTGTAGAACAAGTCGATTCAGCATTACGTCAACGTCACATCATAAATAAAAGATAACATGGATGTAAAGAAAATAAATTTTAGGGATAAGAAATATGTCTTTCCAGCCATACTCTATCCAATAGTCTTATTCATAGGCTATTTTGCCATAGACATGGTTCAAACTGATGTCTCTGACAAAGATCCACGCCTAAAGACTACGGATTATCTCAATTCCGATCTTCCCGAAGCCAATACCGACAGTGTACTTGGTGGTAAGTTAGATAATGCCGAGCGAGAGTATGGTCAGATTAATGACCTATCAGGAGTAGGGAATGTAGAAGACGACCGTGATTCTATCAATAAGAAAGAAGACTATCAGTCGCAATATAGCGAGCAAGAAGCCGAGCGAATCCGCCAGCAGCAACAGCTGGCACAGATGAAAGAAGAGCGCAAGATCCGTAGTATGCAGCAGCGTGTTCGTCAAGGTGGTGGATCACGTCGAGCATCAAGTGACAACTTCGTTGCCCCTGTTTCTGATTCCGAGATAGAACAATATGAGGATCGTAGACGACAGCGTCAATTAGAGCAGATTAAAAAAGATCTCCGAGGCTTTAGGGAAGGCAATTCTTCCTCACGAAGCACTGACTATAATGGCAGTGGTCCTTATAATGGTTATGAGAACGAAGATGGACTACCCACTGCAGGATTAGGCACTAACAATAGTAGTGCTAATAACTATGGAAGCGACAGTAACCATACAGACGGCTCTACACCTTCAAATAAAGAGTCAACAGAAAGTAGTCAGACAGAAGAAGAAGTTGAAAAGGTCGTTAAGAAAGTAAAGACCGCTTCCGAATACTTCAACACAATCACCTCTTCTTCAGCTGAAGAGTCTAAGCTTATTAAAGCCATCATTGATGAAAACGTCAAGGCACAAGAAGGCAGTCGTGTACGTCTCCGTCTACTCGATGATGTAGAGATTGGTGATCTTACTATTAAGAAAGGCACCTACCTCTATGCCCAGTTATCAGGCTTCGGGCAGCAGAGAGTAAAAGGAAATGTACAAAGTATCTTTTATCACGATGATATTATTCGAGTGAGTTTGTCTATCTATGATACTGACGGTCAAGAAGGTCTTTACGTTCCACTCTCCACTTTCAAGGAAACCTCGAAAGAGATACTAGGTTCTGTTACTCAAGGTGGTACAAACATTGTAAATAATAGCACCTCTTCTACAGGCATCAAAGGTTGGGCAAATCAAGCAGTGCAGAACGCTTCACAGCAGATGATGAATGCTGCAAATAAGGTTGTTCGTAGAAACAGAGTAAAACTGAAATACGGCACCATCGTTTATCTGATAGATGGAAGTGGTAAAGAAAAGAAACAAAGAAATTAAATGATAAAAAGAAAAAATAAAGACATGAAAACTTTTAAGAAGCGATTCTTCGCACTCTTTACCATGTGCACCACTATATTTGTGGCTGTACATGCACAGAAGACTTATTCAGATATGGAAGCTCTTACTGTAAATGAAAACGTCTCCACTATCATCACCGCTTCCGAGCCTATCCGTTTAGTAGATATCTCTACCGACTCAGTAGCTGGTGATAAGCCCTTAAACAATGTTATCCGTATCAAACCCAAGAGTGGTAACCACAGTGACGGTGAGCTTTTAGGTATTGTTACCATTATCACCGAGCGTTACAGAGTACAGTATGCGCTTATCTATACCCACCGCCTGCAAGAGGCCGTTACGGATAAGGAGGTCGAGCTTGTCGAGCGCAATGCCTTCCATAATCCAGAGGTTAGTATGTCTACCACTGATATGGCAGCTTATGCGATGAAAGTATGGAACTCTCCTGCTAAATATCGTAGCACATCGACAAAAAAGGATAAAATGACGATGCGTTTGAATAATATCTATGTAGTGGGAGAATACTTTTTCATAGACTTCTCCATAGAGAATAAGACCAATTTACCTTTTGATATTGATGAACTCCGAGTGAAACTCGAAGATAAGAAGCAAGAAAAATCAACTAATGTACAGGTCATTGAGTTAAAGCCAGCTTTCATTCTTGACCGTTCTGTTAGGTTCCGCAATGGATATCGTAATGTGATAGTCCTAAAGAAGATGACCTTCCCTAATGATAAGGTACTCTCCTTAGAATTGTCCGAAAAGCAGATTAGCGGTCGTACTATCTCTTTGACGTTAGACTATGAAGATGTGCTTAGTGCAGATTCTTTCGATACACTGTTACTAAAAGAGCAATAGAAAGGAACCTTATGAAACATTTTAGAATAAAAACCATCGTATCAAAAGCATTTATCCTTTTACTCTGTTTCATCGGTTATCCTACTCTTCAAGCTGATGCACAGACTGATGTCGATCACGTTATGATAGATATAGGAGCCTCTTATCCGAAAGGATTAGAAGGTACGATAGCTTATGAGCATGAAATGAACTATCATAATGCGATGGAGTACTTTGCTAGCTACTATATCAAGTATGACAAAGATCCCGAAGCAGGTTATATCACAAAGAACTCTTTTTGGAAGAGTTATAATATGTGGACAGTGGGACTTGCCTATAAACCTTGCGTTGTGCGAGGTAAAAACTACCACGGCAACCTAAGAATAGGAGTTAGTGGAGGTAGCGATTTACACCAGGCAGTAGGTGTTGGTACACTTGGCTACGAGCACACGTTCAATCTCTATAATGGATGGAGTGTATTCTTTCAAGTTAAAGAAGATGTATCGTTAAGAGGCGAAGATCTCTTCCGTACTGGAGCCACCCTTGGCGTAAAGATTCCATTATAATTAAGAGAGGTATAGTTATGAATATAATTCCTTTATCAGATCATGTGCTTGAAGATGTCATCATGCCTTTTGAATCATATATGTTTATTACAACAAGAAAGTTTATAGAAAAGCATGATATCTTACAAGATTATATTCTAGAAAAGTTAAGTTAAGTAATATGATTAAAGTAACACAATCAAAAAGAAAGAGCATATCTATCTTACGTGTGCTGAAACTTATTCGTAGGATTATAAGTATAGCCTACAAAGTTCATCACCAGCGTTCACACAGTAGAAAGCAGTATTATAACTGGTGTTTAGTTATAATGGGCACAATGCTCGTTGGCTTTAACTCATGTGATGAATATGAGCCAAAAGACAATACGATTCATGTAGGCTATGTCTTATGTGAAGACCATAGTTGTATGCGCCCTGAAGACTATTTCCGTCAAAGCAAACAAAAAGGTATTGGTGTAGTCTTTGCAGAGCAGACAAAAGATCATCCTCTTATGGCTGTTATGTTAGAAGAAATCAATAATGCGTTCTGTGACTCACTCGGTTTATCTAATGGCACAAGTGGAAGCCTTACGGCTTTTGATGGTGTTGCCAATACACGATCTATGCAAAATAGCTATCTTACAGAAACTAAGAAAGGCAGTCCTCTTGCTATGCAACTCTTTCATTTTCATGGAGGAGGGCAGAGTGATTACCTACCCAGCGTTGCAGAGCAGCGTTTACTCATTGCTTCAGCAAAAGTATTAAATCCCATCATTGAGCAGTTAGGAGGCACGCCTATAGCTTTAGATGGTGATTGTTGGTATTGGACATCTACGGAAGTTGCTGATAACAATGGAAAGCAGGCATGGCTTTGCTCTGCAGCTAATGGTGGTATCATAGAGACACCAAAGACAGAGAAACACAAGGCACGTGCTATTATACAAATAAATTATGGTAACTAAAAATATCTACACTTATGGGATGGTTAACAGAACTCGGTAAAGCAGCTACTAAAGCTGCAGAGAAACCTCTTGCAAAAATTGGCGTAAAAATAGCAGAAAATTCTGTTAAAAATGCAGAGAAGTCCGTCGGAAGGGCATTGGCTAATGCTGCCATGAAAGAAGGGCGATATGCTTCCAAGGCTAATTATGCCAAATGGATTGAGTCTATGGGTGAAAAAACTGTTAAGGTGGAGTCCGGTTTTAAGGCTTGGGAAAAGACCCTTCCTAAGTTTAAGACAGGTTTTAAGACAGCGGAACATATTGGAGGTAGAATCACCTTAAATGCTGAAAAAGTAGCTCTTCATGGTTCAAAATCGGCAGGCGAAACCATCGTTCAGGGTATTAAGATGGGTGAGAAGATTTCCGGAGAGACTGCCAAGAGAGCAGCAATTCTCAATAGGGAGGCACTGAAGCGAGCAGCAAAGGTCGGTTATTCAGAAGGTGGTAAGATTATCAATAAGACAGCCGGCTGGGCAGGGCAATATGCAAAGTACACAGCCAAACACCCTGTAGCCAGTTTTATCCTCTCATCTGTTGCTTATCATCAAATATCAGGTCGTACCCTTCTTCCTGATTTGATGAAAGCCATGGGTGGTGATGAAGCAACTAAAAAGGGTCTTATTGGTGTTTTAGGTGAGACTACACTAGGCAAGAAAGTCGATAAGCAAGGACAAGAGGTCGGTATGATGAGCAACCTAACAGATGTTCTCTTTGGAGAAGGCAGTTATGATAAGTTCAGGGATCAGATGGGAGCTATCGAAGGTGAAGCAGTAGGACTATATCAAGGCGTTAAAGGCGGTGTTTCTTCTGTTGTAGGAGAAGGTGCTAATCTCTATGAGTCAGGAAAGGAACAAATAGGAAGCTATTTTACTGGTAACGGAATGGTTACTAATGGTACAGGTGGTTACTATGACCCTACAACTCCACAATACCCATCAACGTCACAGATGATGGGAGAAAGTTCTCCACAAGGTATGCAAGGAAGGCAAGTTCAGCAGGGAGGCATTACTGGAACTATGATGAATGGTGTAAATCAAATCTCACATGAGCTAACAGGTGGTAATGTCTCCAAGATGAACTTAGCATCTCTAGCCCTGTCTTCTTATATGATGTTTGGTCCTTTCGGTTGGTTAGGTAAGATGGCCAGTTTGATGTTAGGTGGTATGACTATGCGTAATATCAACCATCGTCAGCCAGCGAACCAACCCCTGCAGCAAATGCCGCGCTATGCCACCGCACCTACTATGTCAGAAGATCGCCCACGTCTACAGTTAGAGATGCCGACCGAGGAAGAGCCGACTATTCATCGTTCACGTGGCATTAAGTAAGAAAATTCAGTTAAACTAACAAGTATAAATTATGGAAATGACAGATTATAAGGATATGCTCTTAGAGTCGGCAAGTGGTTTTATGATGCCCTTTACACTTGAAGATAAGGAAGAATTAAGTGTTATTCTTCCTTTCGGTGAGCAGACACATCCAAAGACTGGAGAAAGATTCCAACATAAAGGTATAGACTATGCCATTAAAGATCGTCCCCTCTATGCTATAGCAAGCGGTATGGTCATCGGTGCAGGTCATGACGCTGTACATGAGAATTATATTATCACACGTTATGGAAAGTACGAGATTACTTATGGTCACGTATCAGAGGCTTATAGCCCTTATGGTACAAATGTCAAAGCAGGACAAGAGATAGCTCATGCAGGCGATTTCCTTCACTTAGGAGTACGCTTTAATGGTAAGGAACTCAATCCTGAAAACTTTCTTGCTATGATATGGGCAAATATACAGCAGTTAGCAGCTATGGGTATCTCTCAACAGCCCACCAATGAAAAATTAGGTAGCAAAAAGATTACAACCAAGTATGATAACTGCCATGATGAGATTATAGCTTTAATGCTCCGCTATTTGCCTACTTATATGAATGAACTTCGCACAAAGGTCTATACTCCACCTAAGAAGATGGAATCTTCTCTGCGGA
Organism: Prevotella amnii CRIS 21A-A; assembly: GCF_000177355.1. Classification (NCBI taxonomy): domain Bacteria; kingdom Pseudomonadati; phylum Bacteroidota; class Bacteroidia; order Bacteroidales; family Prevotellaceae; genus Prevotella; species Prevotella amnii. Next base: position 6,752 of record NZ_ADFQ01000084.1, on the reverse strand, counting down.
ATATCCTTTCACAAGCAGCTAATAAGAATTACTTCTATGAGAGTATTCCCAATTTGAGTAATCCACTCGGTCTGTCTGATCGAAGTGCACCGCTTGTTGAAAAGATACAGGAAATTCTTATAGAAGACTTCCTTAACTTTTTAGCGTTGCGTCAAGGAATCTATCCTTCTTCGTGGGATGAGACGCAAAAAAAAAACTTTCTGAAGAAGCTGCCTCAAACGGCATGATGGTTGATCCTCTAGAAAATCTAGACATAGATATACATAGCTATGACATCAGCCGTGAAGCCTCCGTCTACTTTGATACGCCAGGTACACGTTGCTGGACCAAGGCGTGGTTCAATGGGCGTGTCAAAGGAGAAAAGGCTATAGAGATAAACCGTCAGTTAGCCCTCAAATTTATCAATGACGAAATCTTACTTGACGATTGGCTAGCACGTTTCTATCCAAAACAAATGAATGTCTGTCATAAAGCTATCGAACAGGCACGTAAACAGTTATTAGGCATATAATATCTACTTTTATGGCAAATAAGAACCAACATTTCGGAGAATTGGAGTATTGCTTCGGTCAATACTTCAGCAGATATTGTGCACCTATTATTACGAAAGACTATAACTATTACCAACGCAAGCAGCAAGAGGAGTTTAATAAAGCCTATAATGAAGATATACCATCTTATTACGGTGCAGGTTCCGTCATGCAGCCCATGCTGCGTGTACAGGCCTCTAATATTGTAGCCCAATCATCAGGGAAATGGAGTAAGAAGAATCTCGATAATTTCATAGATGGTGTGGTCAACAAGATTGTCTCCAATAAGAATTTTCAAAAGGACTGGGGAAACCTCATTGACAGATACAGAGAATCCCTGGTTGCCAAATTAGGCACAAAGGGATATATCAGAGTAGCTGAAGCCTTAGGCAAAGCAGAAGGACAGAAGCTCGTAGACCCGGCTGTTCACTATGGACAGATACGCTTTATTGAACTTGTCAAACTCCACTTGGCTCGTGTAAATATGCCAAGATCCTCTATGGAGTATATTTTGAAGGAAGCAGCCAATAGTTCTTTAATGATAACCTTAGGACAACGCTTTATGCGTGCTCGTAATCTTTCTCCAGCAGAGGAAGCAGCACATGATTTAGGCAACAAGCTATATAATCCATCGAAGAAAGAGAAAGCAAGTGCTTTCGTTTTTGGAGCTGTGTTAGATGCCCCAGCTCTTGACGGAATGGGTACTTTAGCTGCTGTTCCAGTAAAGGGATCCGTTAAAAGGGCGGGTAATCTCCTTGCAAGAAAAGGTATCATAAAAGCTGGTTCCTGGCTAACAGATTATTCAGCTTTAAAAGTAGCTTCCAAGGCATCTTATTTCAAAGGCTTGGCTACCAGTGTTGCTATAGATTCAGGGCTTAACTATTGGGCTTCATCAAAGGTTGGAATTGACACGGCAAAAAAGTCTTATAGTAAAACAGTGTTTGGCAATGAAGACACTCTAAACAACTATCAAAAGAAAGGTGCTAGGTATAAGAGGAATGGTACAGAGTATATCTCAAATATCAATGATGGCTTAGGTAAAAAGATAAAGGTTGCTCCTATGCGTCCTCATGTAAGTAATACTGTTACTTACAAGGATTCAAACCACCTTTTAACAGAGGCAAGAGGCAATTCAAGGAAACTCCTAAAGTCTGTAGCTACCATGCTAAGCAGTCAGGCCCTCCCTTATAAAGACAAAGCTACAATTCCTGGATGGATGTTACATAAAACATCGAAGCAGTGTCGTGCCTTCTCTAGTTCGTTTCTCTCTATAGCCAAACAGATGTCCGCGCAAGGTTTACGAGTATATAATATAAACGGTAAGAATATGACACTTGCACAGGTCTCACAGCGTGCTGGAGACTACGCTAAGGCAGCAGTTCTTATCGATCAAGCCACTGCAGAGAGAAAAGCTGTTAGGGCTGCCGCTTTCAATAAGCAAACCACGACCCATCATCAGCCTAAATTTAAAACATCCTCGATAGAGCCTTCCAAGCAACAGCCTATAATCAGTAGCACAATGAGTCCTTCAGCTCAAAACAATACCGTACCATATCAGAATGTACCCCCGACCGTACCACAGGAGGGTCCTGTAGCACCAAGTACAGCAGGATGGGGGCCTTACTTAGAAAAGGCAGGGCTAAATGATTTTGGAAATATCACAAAGAATTTAGGCTATGTGATAGCTATGCTTCCTGATATGCTTATCGGTATGTTTACTGGTAGGAATGAGTCCTTTACATTAGGGAACAATATTATACCATTAGCAGCTATTGCAGCAGGTCTATTTAGTAAGAACCCACTATTAAAGTTAATGTTCCTCGGATTTGGAGGCATGAATCTCCTAAACAATGCAGGTCATGAAATGTTAGGAGTTCCCCAGCCATCAGCTCCCAGGAAAAACTATAAGAAATATGATGATGAGCCACTCAACCCACGTCTAAGCAATGTGGCATTGAAAGGGCGATCATTAATAGCAGATATAGACAATCAACCTGTTGTTATAAATATTTCTGACACAGCAGTAGACGCATTTGAAAAAAAAGCCCTACCTTTGAACACGCTTGCAAATGCTGTGTTAAGAAAGTATGACGAAAACAGAGCTTCAGCTGCTAACAGCTATAACAGAACTTTAGCTTCACAGGAAGAACAAGAACAACAGCGAGGTTATGGATTGAAATAATTTCTTTACTATCAATGCTTGTTAGCACCCCTGCTGGCGTAGAAGAGTTGCGTCGGTGGGGGTTTACTATAATAAAAAAGTGGAGATGAAAATTCTTCCCCACCCAGTATTTGAATTGAGACTATATTAAATACATTATTTTTACTCTATAGCAAAAGTGTAACACAGAATTGCATGGTTTACACCGAACATATTTCCAAGGAAATAAACTCCATATTCACCTTTCTGAAGTTGTGCTGCTGGTACAGTCAACAGAGAAGAGTGATCACCATAACTCTTATATCCAAAGGAAAGATAACCAGCTTTATTAGCATCGTCTGCCTTTTCTGTATTAATAAGTGATGCCTTGGTCTGTAACCAATGGAGCCGTCTGTCACTCTTTGTTGTCTTAAAACGAACAATCTTAAAAGCTGTAATAGCTGTTTCCCTATCTTTGCATCTAAGGGCAGCTATGATATTCAAATCTTTACCAGTACCAAGAAAAACCGTCTTAGAGTGGGGTGTATTAAACGTCAAGTCTTGACCTTCTGCGCCTGCAAGATTATTTGCAATACCAGCTAAATCTCCTACACTGTAAGCAGAGTTCATGACTTGCATACTTGTAAGTAGTCCGTTCAGAGACTCTGTATGTGCAGAAGCTATTATACCAAGGTTACCCACCACACCTGCTGCAGAGGCAACATTTCCAATGATAGATGCTATCTTGCCAAATTTATTTTTATGCGTTTTAATCTCTCCCATCTCATAAGGAAGAGCTTTTAAGTCATTGCTTTCTGTTACAATATAAAATAGATCAGCAGATGTCGTATCCGGTTCTGCAACAGTTACTTCTTGTGCAGATATAGTATTAATCATTCCTCCAGCTATCAGAGATAGGAAAAGGAGCAATGTTTTAATTGTTTTCATTTTATAGATATGTTTTAATGAGTAAGAGAATTATTCGTAATCAATATGAGCAGCTTGTTCTGCCATATCAAGTTGTACTTTAGGAGTTTCTGCAGAGTAAAAGGTGTTTGATTTTACGGTATTTGCTAACACTTCACGTGAGACTCTCTTACGTGCCACCCAATTACTAATTTTTGCTTCAGTTCTTGGCTGAAATAGTTCCCATCCTTGTAAAGTTAGATAATTGAGCCCGTCTATCTGACTATTAAAGAGAATTGATTTCCCTTCTTCATTTTTTAAAATAGAAGGTTTATAATTTGAGCCATTCCCTGAAGAAATTAGTATAACAAAACAATGTTCTCCATTTGACATATTTGCACCTCGCACCTGTATCCATGAGTACATATAATAATCTTTTTGTGTATCAGGTGTATTTTTAGCTTGTGCCATTCCATTTATCACCATACACATGAGCATAGCTATAAGGAAAAGTCTTATCTTCTTCATAACCTATAAACGTTAATGAGTACGCTAAGAAAAGCGTACCCATGATTAATAATTTATTTTAGAACAACTTCTGATGATGATCATGTGACCACCCCATAGCATCCTTATAATTGCTATTTCTTTTGCCACTCTTACGGCTATTACCACCGCCAAGTGCCGCCTTTATTCCTGCCCCAAAGATGCAGGCACATACTGCTAATTCAAACATAATAATTTCCTTTCTATCATTTAAGTTCAGTAATAACTACTTACAAAGTTATTAATTTATTTTCAGTTTACAAAATATTTCTCTTATTAAATACGTCAAAGTCTTTTATTTTAGGGAGGCTGTAAGAGCTTTGTAGCCTCCCTGTACACGCAATTATTTCTTTCTCTTCTTTGGAAGAACCCACCCTCTTTGTTCTGCTACAGCTTGATTAAACATTATCCATACTTTCTCATCCAAGAACTCAAAGTGCATTGTACCTTTCTTAAAGCCCTTCACTCTAAAGAAAGCCCAATTAAACCAAGTGCCCCATTGGATTTTATTATCATACAAGAACTGTCCTATATCAGGTATAGCATCATAATTCTCTCCAGTAATATAGCAAAGAGCTTTAATCACGTCTTGCATCATTGTATCATGACTTGTATAGCTGCGCTGTACAAAAGCTGTTGGCCACCGTGCATCGTATGAAGTCATATCAGGCACAATAAACTTCTTATTCACCATATAGTTAGCATTTGTCTTCCACGTCTCTCCGGCAGTAGAGTTTTCAGAAGAGAAAGAGCAAATCATATCAAACGCTTCCAATAGAGCTGTATCCATTCGTTGCTTTGTGGTTTGCATAACCATGTTCAGTACCTGGTAGATATTGTGCATGGTGAAAGGCACATTTGTTTGCTGTTCCACGAATTTATTTATCTGCTCACGTAATTTCTGTGTAGCATATTTTTCCATGTTGAGCTTATCAAAAATCAACCTCCAATAATACTTTTGCAAAGCCTTCTTATATTGTTGATGACTTACATGTACCACAGCATTTGAACCATCTACAACTGCAAATTTTACAGGCAGGAATCGGTTTCCTTCGCCATTAAAACAAGCAATAGCATTAATCTTCTCGGCAGCAGCCATCGTTTCATCAAAAAGGCGTACAGCAGAAATATAACGATTAACCATGTCACGCACAACGTTATACTGTACTAATCCTTCTGTTTCGTTTGCATCAAGAATATCAGCCTCATTAGAGAACATATAAGCGTCGAACTCATTAACTCCCTCGCCCTCCTTGTAGAGCTTTACCATGCTAACATTAACCTTTGTCTGTCTTTCCGCACAGCTAAACACGTCGCCAAGGTATTCCTTACATCCATACAGCTTAACTGTTTCTATGAGCTTTTCTTTAGTAGCATTATATTCCCAGCCTTTATCAAGATTACTACTATTGCACAACGCAATAATTGTACATCCTGCAGGTGCAATTTCAAAAGCATGTAAGATATGCTTAGCCCCTTCAGAAAAAGGCGGATTCATTACGATATAATCTACATGACTTATCTGCTCAGAAGAAACAGAAAGAAAGTCATCTGCAATAATATCACATTTGTCAGTCAGCAGTTTCTTTAGGTTTTCGTCCTTTTCACATGCAATCACTCTACCAGCTCCATTTGCTTTAAGCCAGTCTACAATGTTTCCCTTGCCTGCAGATGGTTCAAGAATTGTCTTACCAACAAAGCTCTCACCCATCATCATTGTGTTTATTACCTCTACAGGTGTAGGGTAGAAATCTGCGTTATTTGTAAAAACGTTCATTGTGTCTTATTTTTAATTATCTGATTATTCGTCTATCAATTCTCCATTCTCGCCAATCCAAAGCATTGCCCCCTCACCGTTCCAGTAGAAGTCGAACGCCCTGTTCAGAGGGTTGTATATACCCTCAACAATAGTTCTCTCTTTGAGTCCCTTAACCTCGGCCAAACACCATTTGCCCGCTTCGGTAACAACCTTTACTCTTGCTTTTGCCTTGTAGCTCATCTTCTTCTGTATGTTTCAAAGTTATACATATTTTCATCACAATGTGGGCAGTAGAAAGGATAATCCAAAATCCTCTCATATTGTACTGCATGACCGCATTTCACACAATAGCGATACGTTCGCTTCTTAGGATTTGCTTGTTTCATAATCTTTTGTTGTTTATTTGTTGATTATTTCTTTATTATCATTAACCTTACCGTTCAGTATATCAGGTAACATCTGAAAATTATCTACTGTGGAAAGAGGGAAAGCATATTGATGTATATACCAGCTATTATTAAAATTTACGCTATGACATACAAGGAAAATCCCTTCCTCTTGCAGTTTATATACTAATATCCCAGCATTCTTTTTGAAAGCACGTACACCAGCGCATAATGCACACGCTTGCAATTTCATTTCTCTATTCGTCCCACAAAACCAATCATAGACTTTGTAGACCTTGCCGTTAACGTAAACAGCGAAAATATATCTTTTGTTCATAACATCGAGTGTTAAAGGGTTTATAATTAATTTCGGGCATCCTGATTCTCAACCTTAAAAGGTTTTTTGGATCTTCGACCCGAACTTTTTTTTATTCCGGTGTAACCGTCATCTCGAACCTTTTATGTGCAAGGTAAGAGTACTGGCT
>NZ_ADFQ01000085.1:0-90442 GCF_000177355.1 Prevotella amnii CRIS 21A-A | reverse complement strand
CCGTACTCCACCGAACGGGAATGTACTATGCACAGGTTTCCAACCTCATCAGGATAAAGGACGAGTCATGGGGTGTCGATAACCAAGAACCTTTCGATATGTGCCAAAGAAGCATTTAAGCGTTTTTTCGACCCTCACTTTCGCATTGGTGACGATATATATAAGGTCTTAAATCTGCCGAGATATGATAGGAAAGTGTAAGGCGATAGCACACGGAAGTACTGCATTGGACTATATCTTTAGAGAAGGCAAGCTGGGCAATCGGCTTGCCTTCCATAACCTTTGTTGCAGAGAATCAAAGGCTATTTACGAGGAAATGAAGTTGGTCAGCGATTACAATACCAGATGCAGAAACAAGTTCCTGCGCATCGAAATCGGCATTGCGCCAAAGGACGAGAAGAAACTATCAGTTTCTGAACTTGCCCAAATAGCCCATCTGTTTGCCAAGAAAATGGGACTTGACAACCATCAATGGGTGGCGGTAACGCACAAGGACACCGACAACAGGCATATCCACATTATCGCCAATCGCATCAGCCTATATGGAGAAGTCTATGACACTACCTTTGTAAGCAACAAGGCTGCAAGGATTACAGAGGAAATCAGCAGGGAGAAAGGCTTGACTATTGCAAAGGAAGTCAAAGCAGAAAGGAAGCATCAGAAGGCGAAAGTAAATCCCACGAGGGAACAGACCAAGCAGCAGGTTCAGAAGATTTGCTATGCCCTACTTGAAAAATACAAAGGCACAGGTATCACGGGACACTCCATGTTCCTCTACGAGCTGAACAGGCAGGGAATAACCATAGAGCGCATGAAGAACAAGCAGGGCAAGGTCTATGGCTTGAAATTCTCATACACAGGACAATCTTTCAAGGCATCGGAAATCGGCAGGGAATTCGGCTACCACTCCTTGCAAAGAAACTTTGAACCAACAAACAAAGAAGAATTTAAGAAACCACACCACACAATACAAGAACCGACAGAAAAGAACGAACAGCCTGATACAGGCTATCAACTCGTATCCAAAAGCCGTTCCTCTATCTCACGAGACAATGACACACCACAAGTGCAGAATTCTATTAGTACAGTGGCAGACACCATTGTTAGTGCAGCCGATGAAGTTGTGGAAGGGTTAGGCGATTTGATTACACCATCCGCACAGGGCGATGATTATGCCGAAGCAGCATGGCAGCGCAAGCTCAGATACCAAGCGAACAGAAAGAAACGAGGGAGAAAACTATAAGCCATACGAGTTTACAAAAAAACGCAAAACAAAGAATTTCTTAGCATAAACGCTTGTTATTCGGTAACAAAGTATTATCTTTGCAGACAGAATAACAAGCGTTCTTTGTTAGGCAGAAAACAGCAACACCAAGTAGTTCGCTCGTTTCCAAATCGTTACCTATTCAGTTTAACAAACAAGGTAACTTCTTTATTTCCAATTAGTTGTATTTTAGAAATCATCTTGCCCTGTTAAACATACTGTTTTGCCCTGTAAAAGGCTGCCATTATATATCATAAAAATATTCTTTTTATATGAATATGTCCTTATATGCGTATTAATAATATGTTTGCAATGAATTAATATAAAGATTGGAAAATATTTTTCCTTGTGTTCGATAACAATGTTAAAACCTATCGTTTGTTATAATTTTATTTGGATATATAATTGATTTATTTTATATTTGCAATATGTTTTTCAAGTGATTTTGACTTTCTTTTAAAATCACGCTGAGGTTGGTAGCGTCCTGCACCAACCTCTTTTTTTTTGTGTTTTATAAATATAATTATTGCCAATCTATAAAAAAACTTTTTGTATTTTTGCTTCTAAATATGTAATATATGAGAAAGATAGCTTGTTTACTTCTTTTTATAGGTTGTTTAGCGTTATATTCTTGTGAAAAACCTATTATAGAAGAAGATGATATAAAAAAAGAAGAGCCTGCAGAGCCAAAGCCTCCTACAAACAATGTTCCGCCCCAAAAAGGTAAAGGCGGTTCGTCTAATAACGGTAATGGTACAGGCAAGTCGCCTAACAACGGTGAAGGTACAGGTAAGGGAGGGGCATCAGAAAATTATGATATGGAGCACCCTATGAGTGTATATAAATTTCTTACTACTGTGCCGAATAATGAAAAAATGTATGTGGTAGGATATATAATAGGTGCTTTTAAGAGAAATCTAAAAGATGTAGAATGGAACGCTCCTTTTACTTCTGGTTTATATATATTATTGGCTGATAATAAAGACGAAAGAGATCTTAGCAAAGTTATGGTTCTATGCTTAAGTAAAGTTTCTAATAAGAATAAATATAATTTGAAGAAGCATTCAGATAATATAGGTCGTAAATTGTTATTATTTGGTAGGAAGCAAGCTTTTTCGGGTGTTATTGGCATGAAGGATTATGTTGGTATATGTGCGTTTTGGGAAGAGATATAATAGCAAACAAGAAGCAAAATGCTTATAGCTAAGTATTTACTTCTTGTTTTTAGGATTCTTTTATATAAGTTTTTGCTTTTATAGTGCTTTTAGCGATTTGATAGTAGAATAAGGATTTTTACTTCCAAAAATATAGCTACCACTAACAAGAATATCAGTCCCTGCATCTATTAGTAAAGGTGCAGTTTCTCCATTTACTCCTCCATCTACCTCGATAAGGGTATTGCAATGTTCGTTTTCTATAAGAGCTTTGAGCTTTCGTACCTTCTTTAGAGAACTTTTTATAAACGATTGTCCTCCAAATCCTGGGTTGACGCTCATAATCTGTACTATGTCAATGTCTTCTATAATATCTTCTAATACATTTACAGGGGTAGAAGGGTTTAAGGTTACTCCTGCTTTCATGCCCGTAGCTTTTATGGCTTGTAAAGTTCTGTGTAGATGTATGCAAGCCTCGTAGTGGATATTCATGATAGCAGCACCACAATCTAAAGTTTGCTGAATATAGTTTTCGGGGTGTTTTATCATTAGGTGTACGTCCATAGGCTTTTTTAAGACCTTGCTTACTGCTTTCATAACAGGAAATCCAAACGAGATATTAGGCACAAAGCTACCGTCCATTACGTCCATATGAAGCCAATCGGCATCGCTATTATTAATCATCTCTATGTCTTTATAGAGATGAAGGAAATCGGCAGATAGTAATGAGGGTGAAACAATAACTGACATAATTATAATTAAAAGAGATAATTTGTTTCAGCAGAAAGTTCTTTTAAAAGATAGTCTGCTATGAAAATAATATTATTTTATCGTTGTATTTTTGAATAAATTCTTTTTGTATATATACTTTTATAAAAGTATTTACCATAATGGAAATCAAAGTTACATAATATTTTTATATTGAGCAATATATTTTATGGAATAATGCTTTTATATTGTTTCACGTTGTAAATCATTAAAAAAAATAAATACTTAACCAAATAAAATTATTATCTTTGTGTTATGAACAATATTTTAGATGAAATAGTAAAAGCTAAACGTATAGAGCTTGAGCAGTGGAAGCGTTTTTTACCTATTAAGCAGCTGTATGCTTATGTAGATAAGAATAATGAATATCTGTTTGAAGGCTCTTCTCTTGGCGAGGCTTTACGAGGTTCTTCTACAGGTGTTATTGCAGAGTTTAAGCGGCATAGCCCTTTGCACGGCTGGATAAATGATGCGGCAAGAGCGGGAAAGACTGCTCTTAGTTATCAAAAGGGAGGAGCCTCTGCGATAAGCATAGTTACTGATAGGCAGTTTTTTGGTGGATATGACGAGCATATCCAAGAGGCTCGGCAGAGCGGTGTAACATGTCCTATTTTGTATAATAATATTGTTATAGACGATTATCAGCTTCTTCAAGCTAAATATTGTGGTGCATCAGCAGTATTGCTTATGGCTTCTTGCATTAGTAAAGAAGAGTGTAAGCACCTCATAGAGTCGGCTCATTATTTGGGGTTAGAGGTTTTGCTTACAATCAATTCAGAAAAGGAATTAGATTATCTTTCTTTTCAGCCAGATATTGTAGGTGTGAATAATAGGAGTATAACAACTTTCCATGCCGACGTGCATAACTCTTTTCATTTAGCACCTTGTTTACCTAAAGATAAGGTGTTAGTGAGTATGGGCGGCATTAGTAGTGTTCAAATGGTGAAGGAACTTCGTAAAGAAGGTTTTAAAGGCTTTATAATAGGTGAAGTTTTTATGAAAGAGAAAGCTCCGGGTGATGCGTTATGTAAATTTATTAAAGACTTAAAAGAGTAGCTTATGATGTTTAGTAAATTATTTAATAAGGACAGCAATGTTTTTATACCTAAAAAGATAAAAGTTTGTGGTATGTGTGATGCACAAAACATAAGTGATGCTATTTTTGCAGGTGCAAATATTATAGGTTTAAGTTTTTGTCCAAATAGTGTGAGGTATGTTAAGCAGCTGTCTACAAAGACCGGTATTATGCCTGATATATGCTCTTTAGATTGTAACAAAAAAGTTAATTTAGCACAAATAATAAAGGATAAAGAAATAGAGCTTTGTGGAGTGTTTGCTGATGATATGCCACAAACAATAGTTAGCAGAGTAGTAAATTTCAATTTGGACATCGTTCAGCTCTCAGGCTCTGAAAGTCCTGTTATGATAGATAACTTTCGTCGTACGATATGTACTGATATACGTCCAAACATTAAAATAATAAAAACCATAAGAGTGGCTTCAAAATCCGATTTTAAGCAATGTGCAGATTATGAAGGGCATGTTGATTATTTCCTTTTTGATGCTAAAAGTAATAAGGCAGATGATGATAAAAAGCGTTTTTCTTGGAATTTGCTAAATTCGTATAATGGTAGTACACCTTTCTTTCTTAGTGGCTCTATAGGTGAGCATGATGTAAAGGCGATACATTCTTTAAAACATTCTTTGTGTATAGGTATTAATGTTAATAGCCAGTTTGAGACGGCTCCAGCTTTAAAAGATATAGTTAAGTTGCGAGGATTTATAAATAAGCTTTGTAGGTTGGAGTAGTTTTTTTGGTTTTTTATTAAGAGTGGTGTTGTCTTGTGATAGGTTGTGCTTTTGTTTTCATTGTAGATTATGGTAGATCTTTCAAGTTCTTCAACAGAGGTTATTGCTAATGATGGTTTTCCTTGGTATGCTATTCGTCTTTTTACTAAGTCGTTGCAAGATGTTAAAGCATACTTTGAGTCGTTTGGTTACGAGTGTTTTGTACCAATGGAATATGTTGAAATAATGAAGCCAGAGGGTGGAGTGGGGCATATTCTTAAGCCTGTTATACGTAATTTTTTGTTTGTTAAGCAAACAATGGATAACGATACTTTTAAGAAGTCGGTTTTAAATGCTAAGTTTAAGATAAGTGTTATTCGTAAGATAGATGATAATAGTCAGTTTGCTCTCATTCCTTCTAAGCAGATGTACGACTTTCGTTTAATGTGTAATCCTGAGATAACGCTTCGTAAATTTCTAACAGAAAAGGAGGCACAGCTAAAGGTAGGTAATAAGGTTTTTGTGAAATATGGTCCTATGAAAGGCATGACAGGAAGGTTAGTAAGGTCGAATAAGAAATATTATCTTCTTAAAGAAGTGCCGGGAATGGGAGTAATGTTAAAGGTATCTCGCTGGTGTTGTGTTGCTATTGAAGGGGTAGAATAGATTAAAAGGAAGTGGAATAAACATCATCTTCTTTCTTTAAAAAATCTAAGCATAAGCTCTTTACATTCATTTTCCATAATTCCACCTATAATATTTGCTTTAGGGTGTAAGGCCTTAGGTGCATACGTATGATATCCGCGCTTATCGTCTATACAGCCAAAGACTATGCGTTTCATCTGCGACCAGCCTAAAGCACCGGCGCACATGATGCATGGCTCTACAGTAACATAAAGGGTACAACCCTCAAGATATTTACCCCCCAACTCATTAGCAGCAATAGTAATGGCTTGCATCTCAGCATGAGCGGTAACATCGTGTAATCTTTCTGTAAGATTGTGTGCACGTGCTATTATTCTATCTTTACATACAATGATAGCTCCTATGGGTATCTCTTTTTCTTTATATGCCTGCTTAGCTTCTTCTAAGGCAAATTGCATATAGTAGAGGTCTTTTTTTATATCTTCTTCAGCACTCATATATTTGCAAAAATACAAGTTTTATTTTGAATATACATTAAAAAGACATATCTTTGTAAGATAAAAAAAAGATTAAACAGTTTTGGCTTATCATAATGATTTAGGAATGTGGGGAGAAAACACTGCTGCCGATTATCTGCAACAGCAGGGTTATACCATACTTTATCGGAACTGGCGTTGTGGTCATCGTGATATAGATATAATAGCAGCGATGGGAGATGTCTTGGTAATGGTAGAGGTAAAAACACGTCGTAATGAGGATTTTGCCGAAGCAAGTACAGCCGTTAATGCGTCTAAGATAAAGTCTTTATCCGTAGCTGCTAATGCTTTTATAAAAAAGTATGGAGGAGGCTATGATGTAAGGTTTGATATTGTTACCGTAGTGGGCACTCCGGAGGGAGAACCGCAGATAAATCATATAACAGACGCTTTCTTACCTTTTATATAAATATGAAGAATTAGAAATGGAATTGTTTAAAAATATCAAGAATATATTCTCTGCAAAGCAGAAAGTGCCAGTCGATTATAAGATAGTGAGTCTACATTCGGTAGATAGTACTAATACATATTTACGTACTTACTTGCCCGAAGAAGGTGAAAAGATAACACTTGTTGTGGCAGATTATCAAACAGCAGGGCGTGGTCAAGGGCTTAATAAGTGGGAAAGCGAAGCTGGAAAGAACTTGCTTTTTTCTGTATTGGTACACCCATCACGTGTTCCTCTTCGTCAACAGTTTCTTTTAGCAGAAGCAGGAGCTTTAGCATTGAAAGAGGTTATTAATAAATATGTTCCAGAAAACATTTCTCTTAAATGGCCTAATGATATTTATTGGAAAGATTATAAGCTGAGCGGCACATTAATAGAAACCAAGATAGTAAGCGGACATATTAAGGATTTTATATTCGGAGTAGGGCTAAATGTTAATCAAACTCATTTCTCGTCAGATATACCTAATCCTATATCGTTAGCACAGATTATAGGGCACGATATAGATAAGGCACATCTTTTAAAGGAAATCTTACAATCTTTTCAGCGATATTTTGCATATATTGAGGGTGGGGAGTATGATGGTATCAGTGGCTTGTATCATGAAAGCCTTTACCACTCTAAAGGTTTTCATTGGTATAGAGATGCTCAAGGTAAATTTGAAGGAGCTATAGTAGAAGTGGAAGATGACGGGCATCTTATAATGCGAACACGTGAAGGTGTTGTTAAGTCGTATTTATTCAAAGAAATAGAGTTTGTTTTATAAAAAAAAGAATTATAATAAAAGAAGATATATGGCAAGGTTTAAACGTATTTTATTAAAGCTCTCAGGTGAAAGCTTGATGGGGAAACAGGGGTATGGCATTGATCCTGAAAGGTTAAATGACTATGCTCAACAGATAAAAGAAGTGCATGATATGGGTGTTCAGATAGGAATAGTGATAGGTGGAGGCAATATTTTTAGAGGGCTAAGTGGTAGTCAGAAAGGCTTTGATCGTGTGAAAGGAGATCAGATGGGTATGTGCGCTACTGTAATCAATTCGCTTGCGCTTAGCTCTGCACTTGAGGCTATTGGCACAAAGGCTAAAGTATTTACTGCTATTCGTATGGAGCCTATAGGAGAGTTTTATAGTAAGTGGAAAGCTATAGAGGCTATGGAGCATGGTGCTGTAGCAATAATGTCTGCAGGAACAGGCAATCCTTATTTTACAACAGATACAGGGTCGAGCCTTCGAGGCATAGAGATAGAGGCAGATGTAATGCTTAAAGGAACTCGTGTAGATGGTATTTATACTGCTGATCCGGAAAAAGATCCTACGGCAACGAAGTTCTCTGAAATAACTTATGATGATATTTATAAAAAAGGACTTAAAGTAATGGATCTTACAGCCACTACTATGTGTAAAGAAAACAATCTACCTATTTATGTTTTTAATATGGACGTCTTAGGTAATCTCAGAAAGGTTATACTGGGAGAAGATATTGGCACTTTGGTGCATAACTAAATTATGTTTATAAACTAATAATTATTTTATATAATAAAGAAGATTATAATAAAAATACTTATAGAGCTATAGATAGATGAAAATAGGACTTTTTAAATATTTTAAAATTGATAATAATATAAAAGATTAAGGGAAAAGCATCTTTCCTTTAATCTTTTCGTTTTTATTAACAGTTCTGTTTCGGACAATCTTATCATTCTTTTTGTATATTTGTAATGCAAACGATTATTTTCCAATAATATGAAGATAACTAAAATTTTATTATTTTTTATACTACTATTTGTTTCTACTTTTACTTTCGCTCAAGGGCAGCCAGTGCATTTTAGTGTTCAGCAGAAAAAAGTATCTCCAACAGAGCTGCATATTATGTTTAAAGGCATTATTAATGATGGTTGGCATGTTTATTCTACTGACTTACCTGCAGGTGGCCCAATATCTACCAGCTTAACAATAGAGAAGGCTATAGGTGTAAAGCCTATAGGCAAACTTATAGCAAAGGGAAGAGAAATAAATTTAAATGATCCTGTATTCTCAATGAAACTACGTTATTTTGAGAAACAAGTTACTTTTATTCAGAAGTATAAGATAACAGGCAAGGTTTATAATATCAAAGGTTATTTAGAGTATGGCTCGTGTAATGATGAGTCGTGTATGCCTCCTACTGATGTTGAGTTCGATTTTAAGGGTAATGGCCCTGCAACTTTACCTGATAAAGAAGAGGCTATAGAAACAGAACTTACAAAGAAAGAAGCTCCCCAAACGGTTACTATAGATAATGTAGATTTGCCAGCTTCAGAAAAAAAAGATAGCAGTTTCACCCCTGAAGCTATTTCCGATTCTGCAAAGGCGCTTATAGTAGCACCAGCACAACCTATGTCTGTAGAAAAACAATGGTGGACTCCTGTTATAAAAGAGCTTAAGTCTTTTAATCAAATACCAGAGGATCAAAGTCAGTCGCTTTGGTATATTTTTGTAATGGGTATCGTTGGGGGATTAGTAGCATTACTCACTCCATGTGTTTGGCCTATTATACCAATGACGGTAAGCTTTTTTCTTAAAAGGGCTAAGAATGATCGTAAGAAAGGCATACGCGATGCTATTACTTATGGTATATCTATTATTGTCATTTATATGGGATTGGCTTTATTTATAACAGCTATCTTTGGACCACAACGTCTTAATGCTTTAGCTACCAATGCACCTTTTAATATATTTTTCTTTTTAATGTTAGTGGTGTTTGCGTTTAGTTTCTTTGGGTGGTTTGAGCTGTCATTACCATCATCATGGGGAAATGCGGTGGATAATAAAGCATCTGCTACGACAGGATTGTTATCAATCTTTCTTATGGCTTTTACCCTATCATTAGTAAGTTTTTCATGTACAGCTCCTGTGGTAGGCTTACTTTTAGTACAGGCTGTTACCAGTGGAGATTATATAGCTCCAGCTATAGGTATGCTTGGGTTTGCTTTGGCATTAGCTTTACCATTCACTCTCTTTGCTTTATTTCCCACATGGCTTAAGCAAGCACCAAAGTCAGGGTCTTGGATGAATATGATAAAGGTAGTATTAGGGTTCGTAGAACTGGCTTTTGCTTTGAAATTCTTCTCTGTAGCCGACCTTGCTTATGGTTGGCATTTGCTTGATCGTGAAGTGTTCTTATCACTTTGGATAGCAATTTTTGGTCTATTGGGGTTGTATCTTATAGGAGTCTTTAAGTTCCCTCATGATGATTCTGATAAGAAATATATGCCAGTACCTGCTATAATGTTAGGATTGCTCTCTATAGCTTTTACAATATATATGATACCGGGCTTATGGGGAGCACCGTGTAAGGCTATTAGTGCTTTTGCTCCTCCTATCAATACGCAGGACTTTAATTTAGCTCCTAAAACAGTACATGCCGCTTTTACCGACTATGATGAGGGTATGCGTGCGGCTGCTGCAGCAGGTAAACCTGTATTATTAGACTTTACTGGCTTTGGCTGTGTTAATTGTCGTAAGATGGAATCTTCAGTGTGGAGCGATAATCGTGTGGCAGATAAGCTTATGAAAGATTATGTTCTAATATCTCTTTATGTAGATGATAAAACCCCTTTAAAGGAACCTATTAAGGTAAAACGTTCAGATGGTACAGAACGTACTCTGCACACTGTGGGAGATAAGTGGAGTCATTTAGAAGAAACAAAGTTTGGTTATCTTGCACAGCCTTTCTACGTTCCTTTAGATAATATGGGTAAACCTCTTAATAATAGTTATGCTTTTAAGGAAGATGTTTCGGCTTACTTAGATTTTCTTGATAAAGGATTAGATAATTATACAAAAAAGAAAAACAAATAAAAAGATATGAGATTATTAAAGTTAGTATTAATATTAGTTTTTATAGTAGGATTTACGTCGTTGTCTAAAGCTAAAGGTTATCTACCTGCTAAGATATATATGTTTGGTTTTGCTGCTTCTTTCAATGATTCTACGGTATATTTTACAGATATTCAGGAAGTGAATGCTTATGTAAACAATGATCGTAATCATTTCTTAGTGGGTAGAAGTGCTTATTCTTTCCAATTACGTAATTACTTACAAACATCGAAAAGGTCTTTATATCCCACATGTGTAACAGTGTATGCTACGACAAAAGCAGAGATAAACAAAAAATATTTAGCAATAAAAAAGAAATATCTGCCTATATCTAAAGGTAAGGCAAAGGGTACTAATAGGTATTTTATAGAAACTATTCCTATAAGCGAATTTGCATATTCTATCAGCAAGCCTATAGAATAAAGATAGCAATGACCTGTATATAAAAAAAGGAAAACCACTTAAAAGATAAAGAAATGAGTATCAATAATTTTTGTATAGCAGAATTAACTGTTCGCATAATTTTTGAAAAAAGTGGGCATGATGATATGTATTTATTGCCGTCTTTAGAGCCATTTAGAGTAGATAATATTGATGGAGATGCAGTGTTAGAGGTTATTGTTAAAGAAAAGCTGTCTCCGCTTTCAGCTAATCAGCTCCAGCGTATAAGAGATTTTGATACAGGTAATGGTGATATTATAGTAGACCATATAAAAGGGGGCGGTTATCAATTTTCTTTTTTAGATATAGATAATGTTAAATGTTGTCTTTTACATGTAGATAAGACTTTTTCTAAGTGTGTATGTGCTGTAGAAGGTAACAGTGTAAGTCGTGCTTTTGGTTTAAATAATGCGTTAATGCTTTCATATTCTTTGGCAGCAGCATCACATGAGACATTATTAATACATGCGTCTTTAGTGCGTAATAATGGGTATGGATATGCGTTTATAGCAAAGAGTGGGACAGGGAAATCTACACAAGTAAGTATGTGGCTGCGTTATATTCCCGATTGTGATTTGATGAACGATGACAACCCTATAGTGCGAATTATAAATGAAGAGGTATGGATATATGGAAGTCCGTGGAGTGGTAAGACGCCTTGTTATCGTAATGTGAAAGCAAGGCTTGGAGCTATTACGCGTATAGCTCGTGATACTTGTAATTGGATAGAGGAGCTTACTCCGATACAAGGTTTTGCTTCTTTATTCCCGTCGTGTTCTTCTATGAAGTGGGATCATGAGATACATGAATTTGTTTGTAATACTATTACGAAAGTAGTAGAGAAGAGTAAGTTATATATTTTGCATTGTTTGCCAAATAAAGAAGCTGCCGAGGTGTGTTATAATACTATTGCAAAAAAGTAAACGTTTATGAATAAACAAAATGTAGAAAGAGAAGATTTACATATTCCGAATGGCTTGTTTTTCCCAGAGGTAGTTAGACTTTTAAAAGAAGGATATTCTGTAACCATACCTTTAAAAGGATATTCTATGCGACCTTTCCTTGAAAGTGGTAGGGATAAAGCCGTTTTAAAAAAGCCTTCTTCAATATCTGTTGGCGAACCAGTGCTATGTGAAATATTTCCCAATCATTTTGTTTTACATAGGATAATATCTATACAGGGAGATGATATTACATTGCTTGGCGATGGCAATATTGTTACAGAGACTTGTAAGAGAGATAATGTTGTAGGTGCTGTGGTAGGATTTTACCGAAAAGGTAGAGAAAGCTTAGATAAAACTACAGGAAGAAAGTGGAAGATATATAGTGCTTTGTGGATGTTTCTTCGTCCAATAAGGCGTTATCTATTAGGTATTTATAGTCATGTATGGATACCTTTGTTTGGAACAATTTAAAAGACATATAGTAAAAGAAAAGTAACTATGAAGGTAAAGAGCGGATTTAATCTTCGCAACGTATGTGGTGAAGAGCTTATTGTGGCTGAAGGTGAAGAGAATATCGACTTTAGTAATATTATTTCTATGAATAAAAGTTCTGTAATATTATGGAAAGAAGCACAACGCTTGGGGACTTTTACCATAGAAGATCTTGTAAAGCATCTTTGCAGCATTTACGATATTGACGAAGATACAGCAAAAGCAGATGTAAAAGAGTTAGTATATAATTGGGGTGAAATGGGTATTATAGAAGGAGATGACATTCCTGTAGTAACTATTAAGAGAAAGACTGAGGATAAGAAAGATAATCTTTCTAAGGAAAAAGAAAAACAATCTCCTAAAAAAGGCTTTTTTAGAAGATTGTTTAAGCTATAAGGTTAGAACATAATCTTTACTACATTACATAATAAGTCTTTATAGTTACTTGTTATAGTATATAAATATTACATTGTAAGGAGTAATTATAAAGATTTATTATATATATGTTTTTACAGGTTATTAACAAACCATTCTGCTATTTGTCTTAGCAAGAAGTGGCGTGTGTTACCTCCATGAATGCCATGGTTACGGTTAGTAAAGATGTTTTCCTTAAAGTCTTTATCTGCTTGTACTAACGCTTCTGAATATTCAAAAACGTTTTGTGGGTGTACATTATCATCAGCAAGGCCGTGGCATAACAGAAGTTTTGTGTTCATGTTGTGTACACGCTTTATAGGATTTATATCGTATCCGGCTTCGTTTTCTTGAGGCGTGCGCATGTATCTTTCGGTGTAAACAGAGTCGTAAAATCTCCAATCAGTAGGAGGAGCTATAGCTACTGCTGCTTTAAAAACGCGGTTAGCACTTTGGCTGATACTCATTAGCGTGTTAAATCCTCCAAAGCTCCAGCCCCAAATACCTATGCGATTAGCGTCAATATACGATAGTTTGCCTAACCATTTAGCTGCTTCTACCTGATCTTTTGACTCTAACTCGCCTAACTTCAGATAAGTGCATTTCTCAAAGTCTGCTCCTCTTGCACCGGTACCTCTACCATCTACACACACTACTATAAAGCCTTTTTGCGATAAATAATAATCGAATAGTCCACCGTTCCCCATAGATCCGATGCTCCAGTTGTCAGTAACTTGCTGACTTCCAGGTCCACTATACTGAAACATTAGTACGGGATACTTTTTTGTTTCATCAAAGTTAGCAGGTTTTATCATCCACCCATTGAGTTTTATACCTTCGCTTGTGGTTAGTGAGAATAGCTCTTTTGGGGCGTTTTCAAATGTTTTTAGTTTGTTTTTCAGTTCTTCGTTGTTAAGGACTTCGCGTACCATTTTCCCCTTTTTGTCGTAAATGGTGTAGACGTAGGGATTGTTGCGATCGCTCCATGTGTTAAGAAAATATTTATAATCACCAGAGAAATGAGCGATATTCCAGCCCGTTTTTGGTGATAGGCAAGTAACCTTGCCATGCTTATCTGCAACAAACACATCGCGTGTCATCGGACTTTTTTTTGCTGCTTGATAGTATGTGTTGCCTGTAGCTTCATCGTAGCCATATATAGCGGTAACATCATAGTTGCCTTTTTCTATTTGGCGAATGAGTTTACCATCTTTACTGTATAGATATAGGTGCATATAACCATCTCTATCAGATGGTATTAATATGTAATTTTTCATAATACAAACCCCTGCCATAGCCTCTTCTTTTACATATTTAGGTACACTCTCTTTTATTATTAGAGCACATTTCCCCGTAGTAGGGTTAGCTGCATAAAGATTAAGCTCGTCTTGATGACGGTTCATGGTGTATATTATGATACGTGAGGCATCGCTTGTTGTTTTTATGCGAGGTATATAGCTATCTATAGTTAGTGGAAGATTATACTGCATGGTTTTACCATTTGTTAAGGAATAAGTCCATGCAGTAACTATAGAGTTATCTTCGCCCGCTTTCGGATATTTATATGTGTATAGGCTGGGGTATGTTCTACATTTGCTTAAAGCAGGGTATGCTCCTTGAAAAAGCTGTAAAGAGTATGTCTTTACTTTGCTTTCATCGTATTTTATCCAGCTAAGTGTTTTGCTGTCTGCGCTCCACGCTAAGGCGTTATTAAATCCAAACTCTTCCTCATTGACCCAGTCAGGTAAGCCGTTGATAATCTTGTTAAACTCTCCATCAGATGTTATTTGTTTTTCTTTCTCTCCATCGGTAATAAAGATGTTGTTTTTTCTCACAAAGGCTATGTATTTGCTGTTTGGTGAGAAAGTAGGTATTTGTTGTGCACCGTTTATAGATAGCTTACTAAGGCTTTTTGTAGTAACGTTATATAGATAGAATTCGGCAGTAAACGACCGCCTGTATATAGGCTTCGTGTTGGTTTGAATGAGCAGTTTTAAGCCATCTTCTGATATTTTATAGTTATCAAATTCTTTTATATTTTCCCCTTTTGTGTTATTTATATCAAAGATAACACCCGTTTGTTTTCCTGTTTTAAACGAGTATTTTATTATTTTTTTATGGTCTTCTGATATTTGGGCATATTCAGAAGAGCCTTTCAGGGGGTTAATACCTTGGATGTATTTCGGAGCAAAAGAGCCGTTAGTACAATCCTTTAGCTCAATGGGTTCTCCTGCAAAGGAGTGGAGTGTGGTTAATACTGTTGCACACATAAGTAGAAAACGTTTCATATTTTATTTTATTTTATCTATCGCAAAATTACGAATTTATCTCTATAAACTTTTGTATTTAGCATCGAAACAGCTAATTTTGTTCATTAAAAAAATAAATAATAGTTTGGATATGAATTTTGATAAGATAGAAGCTGATAGCCGAAAGATGGAGTTGATACGTGTTTTAGAACATTCTATAGAGCGTCTTTCTTTAGCCGAATTAGAGGCGTTGTATTATGATTTAGTGGCTAAAGATTATATCCGCAAATAAAATAAAGTAAGTTTTTCTTATGTTTAATAGTCGTAGCAAGGAGATTCTCCGTTTAGCTATACCTTCTATAACAAGTAATATTACTATTCCTTTGTTAGGTCTTATAGATCTTGCTATAGTGGGTCATATAGGAGATCAGACGTATATTAGTGCGATAGCAGTAGGAACGATGGCTTTTAATATTATGTATTGGCTATTAGGCTTTCTTAGAATGGGAACGAGTGGCTTAACCTCACAGGCTTATGGCAGGAGCGATAGGCTTGAGTGTCTTGCTTTGTTGCTTCGTTCTTTGACTATAGGTTTAGGTATGGGGTGTGTGTTTGTGTTAATGCAAGTGCCGTTATGTAAGGGTCTTTTCTTTGTTTTAGATGTCCCATTAGAGTCGGTTTCTTTAGCAAGCACTTATTTTGGCATAGTCATTTTTGGTGCGCCTGCCATGTTAGGGCTATATGGTCTTATGGGTTGGTTTATAGGAATGCAAGATACTCGCACACCAATGCTTATAGCTATATTACAAAATGTAGTTAATATCATTAGTTCGCTTTTTTGTGTTTACTTGCTAAATTGGCACATGGAGGGTGTTGCTACTGGCACGTTGCTTGCCCAATGGTTTGGCTTTCTTTTATCTCTTTATATGGCATATCGTAAGGTTAGGGGCTTACATCTTAATGCTTTTAGTGTTTCTTATTACAAGAAAGTGTATATTAAGACTATTAAGGGCAAGGCGGCTTGGCTTGATTTCTTTGCAGTAAATAGGAATATCTTTTTACGAACGTTATGTCTTGTTATAGTTAATATGTTTTTTACTAAGGCAGGCGGCTTGCAAGGCACTATGATTTTAGCTGTAAACACTCTCTTAATGACGCTTTTTACTATCTTTTCTTACTTCATGGACGGCTTTGCTTATGCCGCCGAAGCTCTTTCGGGTAAGTATTATGGAGCAAAAGATGTGTCTACTTTACGTTTGTTAATAAAGCAGCTTTTTATCTTTGGAGGTGTTGTTGCCTTGCTTTTTACGGCTCTTTATACTTTTGGAGGTTTGCGTTTCCTTCATTTGCTTACAAGCGATGATAAGGTAGTATCCTCTGCTTTACCCTATTTGTATTGGGCTTGTTTTATACCTATTGCTGGTGTAACGGCTTTTATTATGGACGGTATCTTTGTGGGATTAACCGAAACTAAGGGTATGCTTTGGTCGTGTTTTATAGCTGCTGCTATGTTTTTCTTAGTTTATTTCATGCTTCGTGGTAAGCTTTATAACGATGCTTTATGGCTGGGCTTTTTATCTTTTCTGCTTACTCGGGGCGTTGTAGAGCTTTGGTGGATAAGGCATAATACTGCTATTTGCTCATAGCTAAAAGGCTGCTGTGTTATGGGTGTTAGTAGGGATAGTGGTGTAAAGATGTTTGTTTTATTATTGTATGCAGGGTAGAGGCTTATGTTGGTATGCTTATTTCTCGAAGCAATAGCCAAATCCTTGCCGTGTAACTAAGTTTTTTGCCATAGAGCCTAACTTCTTTCTGATGCGAGTAATGTTTACATCTATTACCCTATCCACTACCATAACATCATTGCTACGTATTGTTTTAAGCAGCTCTTTGCGCGAGAACACTCTTCCGGGGTGTTTTAAAAGGTAGCTAAGCAAGTCGAATTCTGTCTTTGTAAGGTTAATGTTCTTGCCGTCTATAAGCAGAAGCTTTGTGGTAAGGTTTAGCGATAGCGATTTGTATGTTATCAGATTAGCACTATCTGTATTAATATTGCTGTTTCGTCGCAAAACAGCTTTTACTCTTAATATCAATTCGCGCACAGAGAAAGGTTTTGATATATAGTCGTCTGCTCCAAGTGTAAGCCCCGTTATAGTGTCGTTTTCAGTGTCGCGAGCTGTTACAAAGATTATTGAGGCGTTAGAGGTAGTAGGGTTTTCTTTAAGCTTTTGTGATAGCTTAAATCCAGACATCTGCCCCATCATCACATCTAATATAAATAATTGGAACGAAGAGAGGTCGTTGCGAGCTAATACTTCTTCTGAAGAATGGGCTGTTTCTACGTTGTATCCTTCCGTTTCAAGGTTGAATTGTATTATCTCACATAAGTCTTGCTCATCGTCTACCACTAATATCTTACTTTTTTCCATGAGGGTTATACTTTGTTTTTTTGTGTTACAAATTTATTAAAAATAATCAGATAACAGAAAACATCATAAAAAATACCTTTCCAAAACTGTTTTATATAATATAAAAATGTTAGAAAAGTTTTTCCTGAAATACGTAAAAAGGATAACTTTGTAGAGTGAAAAGTCTGCCAAAATTGCAGAATATTAAAAATAAAGATGTAATTTTGTCATTACAATGAATACAACTGAACTTCAGAAAATAAAGCAGCGATATAATATTGTAGGTAACAATAAAGAGCTTAATCGTGCCTTAGATGTAGCCTTGCAGGTAGCACCTACCGATTTGTCTGTGCTCATCTTTGGTGAAAGTGGTGTAGGTAAGGAGATTATTCCTCGTGTTATTCATGACAACTCTCCTCGCAAGCGTGAGAAATATTTAGCTATCAACTGTGGTTCCATTCCCGAAGGCACTATAGACAGCGAGCTTTTTGGGCATGAGAAAGGCTCTTTTACAGGAGCTATAGGCGATAGTGAGGGCTATTTTGGCATAGCTAATAAAGGCACTATCTTTCTCGATGAGGTGGGAGAGCTGCCTATGGCTACTCAGGCTCGTTTGTTACGCGTATTAGAAACTGGTGAGTATATACGTGTAGGAGGCACAGACATACGTAAGACCGATGTCCGTATTGTTGCTGCTACTAATGTAAATGTGCGTAAAGCTGTTAGCGAGGGTAAGTTTAGAGAAGACTTGTTTTATCGTTTAAACACTATTCCTATACAGATGCCACCACTGCGCGACCGTGGAAATGATATTTTGTTACTGTTTCGCCTTTTTGCTATGCAGATGTCAGAGAAATACCATTTACCAAAGGTTGTGCTTTCCGATGAGGCTAAGCAGATAATGTTACAATATAAGTGGCCGGGCAATGTGCGTCAGCTAAAGAACATAACAGAGCAGATTTCCATATTGAGCGAAGATGTTGAGATTACCGCTGAGAAGTTATTACAGTTTATTCCGCGCGACCAAGAGAGCACTCAGTTAGCTACTATAGGCTCTGGTAGCTCTCACTCATACGAGAATGAGCGTGAGATGTTGTATAAGATACTCTATGAGCTGCGAGGTAATGTAAGCGATTTGAGGCGCGATCTTAACTCTATGCGTAAGCAGTTAGAGGAAGGTGCTGTCCACACTACAGCCCATTCTTTTGCCTCTACACACACGCCCAATGTCCCAGCAGTGGCAAGTAAGGCTCCCCTTGCCAGCGAAACAGCTAATGAAGAGGCAGTAGAAGAGGCAGATGCTGAAGAAATATCAGAGCCTTCATCTCTTAACCTAAGCGATATAGGCAGGCAAATGGTAGAGAAAGCTCTTATTCGTAATAATGGTAATCGAAAGAAAGCAGCGCAGGAGTTAGGCATTAGCGATAGGACCTTATACCGCCGTATTAAGCAATATGGCTTAGAGAAATTAGCAAAATAATAAATTAGGGGAAACCAAGAGGCTATGATGAGAATATTTAAGTATATATATAAGGTAACGGGGAAAGAGCTGTTAATGGCTTTTCTATGGTGTGTTATGGTAACAACATTGCTTGCGGCGTGTAAGATAAGTTATAAGTTTAATGGTGCAAGTGTAGATTATGCTAAGGTGCATACTATACAGATAGCCGATTTTCCTATCCGTTCTGCTTATGTGTGGGGTCCGATGGGTCCGATGTTTAATAATGCTTTGAAAGATATTTATGCTAATCATACTAAGCTACAGCAAGTAAAACGTGGTGGCGACTTGAGAGTAGAGGGCGAGATAGTTAGCTATCAGCAGCGTAATAAGAGCATTTCGAGTGAGGGAAATTCCTCTCAAACAGAGCTATCCATTACGGTGAATGTGAGGTTTACTAACACTACTAACCATAAAGAGGACTTTGAGCGTCAGTTTACAGCCACATCTACGTATGAGTCTACAAAGAGCCTTCAGTCCGTTCAGCAGCAGTTGGTGGAGGAAATGATAAAAAATATTACCGATCAGATTTTTAATGCTACATTAGCTAACTGGTAATAGGAAAAGTTATTTATAATGAACATTACATCTTTAATATCTCATCCAGAGCTTCTTGATAAGGCTACGCTTTATGAGCTACGTAACCTAATAGCCTTATATCCTTATTATCAGCCTGCGAGAGTGTTGCTTTTAAAGAACTTGTTTCTTCTCCATGAGCCTACTTTCGATGAAGAGCTGCGTCGTGCTGCTGTGTATATTACCGATAGAAGGGTGTTGTTTGATATTGTAGAAGGCGTTCATTATCAGTTGATACAAAAAAAGAATGATGCTCATAAAAGTCAAGACGCAGCCCTTAAGAAAGACGATGCAGCCCCTGAAGACCGCACAACGTCGCTCATTGATAGCTTCTTAGACCAGATACCTGAAGATTATGACAATGCTTCAGGCGGCTCCTCTTCAAGCGAAAAGCCCACTGTGGCTGATGCTACGGTAGACTATGTGGCATATTTGCTAAAGGCAGAAAGCAGCACACCTTCTTCTGAAGAGCAGCAGCTTAAGGGACAAGAGCTGATAGACAATTTTATTAATAACGACGGTGGTAAGATAACCTTGCATAGAGAAGAGGACGACGCCTTAGATAAGGAAGAGGAAAATGTGCCGCAAGAGGACGAAAGCAATGATGCAGAAGATGCTGGCTACTTCACCGAAACTTTGGCACGCATCTATATCAAACAAGGTAGATATTCTAAAGCACTGGAAATTATTACACGGTTAAATTTGGATTATCCAAAAAAAAATCGTTACTTTGCAGACCAAATACGTTTCTTAGAGAAACTTATCATTAATAATAATAAAAAATAATACAGTAGCAGATGTACACTTTATTCATTGTTTTAATTGTAGTTATAGCTCTTTTAATGATTTGTATTGTATTGATACAAGAGTCGAAAGGTGGCGGTTTGTCGTCTAATTTCTCTTCTTCTAATGCTATTATGGGCGTCCGTAAGACTACCGATTTTGTAGAGAAAGCCACTTGGACTTTTGCTGCCTTAATGGTAATAATTAGTATAGCAAGTGCCTACGTTGCTCCTACGGCAAGCACTGATGAAAGCGTTATAGAGAAAGCTGCTACAAGCGATCAGCCTACTAACCCTAACAACTTGCCTAACTTTGGTGCAAGTCAGCAGAAGCAGGCTGCCCCTACTAAGCAAGCTGCTCCAATAGCTCCTGCAAAGAAATAAAAAGGATAAGACGTTTTTTTTTCATATTTATTTTGAGTATTCAAATAAAGTTTGTATCTTTGCACTCGCTTTAGATAAGTACTCAATACGGTGGACGTAGTTCAGTTGGTTAGAGCGTCAGATTGTGGTTCTGAATGTCGTGGGTTCGAGTCCCACCTTCCACCCTGTGAAAAGCAAGTGAATACCTAATATTTAGGTATTCACTTTTTTTTTGTTTGCTACCAAGCGTCCTTTCTTAGCTTAGTGTATATAAAAAATAGAGCAGCGGTTTTAGTTTTTTTATGGATTAAATCGAAAAAACAGCACCTGTGATGTTTTCTTAAAAGAAGAAATATAATGTATAATCAGGTAAAAGGTGTTTTTATTATAAAAAAAGGATTATAGCCGATGATGAAAAATAATCTATTTTTATACTAAAAATAGATTAAAAACACTACAAAAATAACCTATTTTTGTTATCTATACCTCCCCTGTTCTTCTTCTATATATGCCTTAAAGCGTGGTAAAACATGGGGTTTACCACTTTTGTGGTTGTAAAGAAAAATATAAATCTTTTTTATCCTCATTTATTAGGATAGCTATTTTGTAAAAATACCTACTTTTGGTGATAGCTCTTTTTAAACAGATAGAAAAAAGAACTATACCTTTGCATCAAATTATATTATCAACTAAATAAAAATGTTAAGAAATTTTCGACATCCACAGGTGTGCGGGTTAAGTTTGCGAAAGATTGTGAAGGAAACATTGTTGTTAGTATCCTTATTGTTTTTTAGCAATATGACCTATGCCGGAATTGTGGTTAATCAAGAAAAGTCCGTAATGGCTGCGTCAGATAAGGCGAGTGTCGTTATTACTGTTGTGGACTCACAATCCGGCGATCCTATTCCCGGAGCGGTGATACGTAGTAGCGATTTAGATAATCCTTGTGTAACTGACCAAGCTGGACGTAGTACTTTAGTGTTTAAGCAAAGTACGGGTAAATCAAAAGTTACTGTGTCTTACATTGGCTACAAAAACAGTGTTATTTTTGTAAACATGCAAGACGGTGCTAAGGTTACTGTAAGGTTAAAGGAAGATGCACAGACGCTGAAAGGTGTTACCGTTACTACTCAGCGCAGGCACACTAACACTTTGCAGCAAGCTGCTGCCATAGATCAGAGCGTTTTGGAAAAGGGAGGTGCCACTTCGCTTGCTAAGATGCTGGAAACTATACCTGGTGTTAGCTCTATTAGTGCAGGTAGCACCGTTGCAAAGCCTGTTATACAAGGTATGCACAGTAGCCGTATTTTGCTTATGAATAATGGTGTGAAGCTCGAAAGCCAAAGCTGGGGTAACGACCACGCGCCTGAGATAGACTATACTGGTGCCAGTATGGTAGAGGTAGTAAAGGGTGCAGAGTGTATACGTTATGGTTTTGGTGCTATGGGTGGTGTTGTTTTGCTTAACGACGCTCCTTTACCTTATGGGCATAAGAAGCCTATAGTAAAGGGAGTAGCTAATATAGGTTACGATACTAACGCACGCGGTGTGAGCGGTTCAGGAAGTATTGAAGCAGGCTGGAAAAATTTTGGTGTGCGTTTCCATGGCAATTATACCAAAGGTGGCGATTATCATACTCCGGAATATATAATGAATAACACTGGCTATAATAATATAAGCATGTCTGCCTTAGGAGGCTTTGAGAATAAGCATATTACAGCAACAGTGCTTGCGAGCTTGTTTTATCAGCGCGAAGGAATATATTTTGGTAGCCAGATATCAGACCTTACACAGCTTCAGGAGCGTTTCCGCATAGGGCGTCCGTTAGAGTCGTCATTGCAGCCTTTCTCTTATCATATAGGTATACCTTTCCAGCAGTCGCAACACTTTACGTTAAAAGGTGAGGTAAAATATCGTATAGACCCAACTCAGACGTTAGATCTTACGGTGTCTTTCCAAGAGAATTTGCGTCAGGAATATGAAAATCGTATGAAGAAAGAGTGGAGCGTTATACCTATGCAAGACCTTATCTTAAAGACTTATAAGGGCGACCTTTCTTATAAAAAGACGTGGAAGCCTTTCAAGATGTCTACTTTTGCGGGGTTAGCTAACACATATCAGTCTAATTATAATTTCCCTGGTACAAGAAATCCTGCCTTTGTGCCAAACTTTGCTGCCCTTACCATGGGTGCATTCTTGCTGCAAAAGGCTACATTCTTAGAAAAGCTGCAATGTGAGCTGGGCTTGCGTTACGATTTCCGTGTTATGAGTGTAAGTGGTTACACTACGCTAAACGCTTACAACTATTATGACGACTTTAAGGTATATAGTAATTTTACCTCAAGTTTCGCAGCTCATTACCAGTTTAATGACAATTGGGATATGCGTGCTAACATAGGTTGGTCATGGCGTCCACCAGATATTAATGAGCTTTATGCCATTGGTCTTCAGGAAGGTTCTTACTGGGTAGTGGGAAACAGAAACCTAAAGAGTGAGCGTGGCTGGAAGTCTATTTTGGGCGCAAGATATCGTAACACATGGATATCTGTAGAGCCAAGTATGTTTTATCAGCGCATTAATAGCTACATATACGACCATATAGGTTATGGTGTGGATCGTTTTCATAACAGTCCGAGCGGAAAGTATGCTAAGTTTATGTACGACCAAGACGATGTTAGGTTGTTTGGTGGCGATGTAGAGGCTACTGTAAAGCCTGTTAAAGGTTTGAGCGTAGTGGCTAAAGGTGAATGGATTTTTGCTCGTAACGTTACCCGCGACGACTGGTTACCATTCATGCCTTCGGATAAATACGGCTTGTCTACAAGCTATGACATAGCTTTTGGTAAACAGAAAAAGACAGTTGCTTCTTTCTCTTTATCAGGCAATTATGTTACAAAGCAAAACCGTTTCGATCCTAATAAAGATTTGGTACCCGTATCGCCAGACCCTTATTTCTTGCTTGGAGCATCGGCTGATGTTACATTTAAGCTGCCTGGCAAGAGAGAGGTTAAGTTTATGTTGATAGGAGACAATATCCTTAATACATTATATAAAGAATATACCGACCGCTTTAGATATTATGCACACGAGCGTGGTATGAACTATTCTTTGCGTACACTAATTAAATTTTAAAGACAATGTTACGATATAAAATATTTATATACTCTATTATTTTAGCATGTGGCAGCTTGTTAACATCTTGCTCTACAGATAAAGTAGACGACTTCTTAAGGAGTGTAGTAAAGGCACCACCTGCTTCTATCGAGTATAATGGTAAAGGCCACTCACAGATATATTCCGTAAGTGCTGTTCTTAGAATGGGTTTTAAGGGCGGTAATATAAAGGTGGGCAACTTTGGTGCCGACAATAGTATAGATAACACTTACAATCAGGATTCGTATAACATGATAAGTGTTAATACCGATGCCGTAGGCAACTATCCTTTAATGCAACAGATAGAGATTAGCAAGGGCGATGATGGCCAGATGCAGATAACCAGCGAGCGCGACCACTTCGATGTTGTAGCGTCAAACGATGTATATTATGGTCTTGAGCTTACCTATTATGGGGCTAATCACCAGATTATAAACGGTGAGTTTATCCAGTTTTATTATAATAAAAATGGTACTCCAGACTATGAAAACTCTACCTTGGTGCAGCATCAGCATTTCTTTACCATTGGTAACGAGGTGTTAAGACATCGTTACAGCATAGATGGTAAAACCATAAAGAGCGACAGCAAGCAAGGTTTTTATCCACATACCTTAGGTAAAGATCCTGTTTTCTATACAGACTTTACCTTTGAAAAAGATGGCGATAAGCTAAAGCGATGTGATATTACCACTACTAACGCCGTGCCAGGTCCTTTAGATGGAGATGCTTTAAAGCCAGTCAAATACGATACCACCTTAATAGCAAAGGCTGTTAACGACTTCCCTTCTTTGAAAGATAACACAGCAGAGTGGAATGGTCATAGGTTTTATCAGGCTATCAGTGTGCCTCATGCAGCCGAAAAAGCAAGCGAACTCTTTAAATACGAGTATCGTGATACCGACCCCTTTGAGCATCAGTTAGGCTATGAATACCAAGAGGGTAGTGGCGATGGTGGTGTTGTAACAGATGGTACAAACACTCTTAGACAGCGTCAGGGCGACTTTGTGGAGCTTTTACATCAGATGCGTAAGATAGGTACAGGCAATTCTAACTTCTTAGATCGTATGGGCTTTAAAGGCGTTATGCAGTTTAAGCAGGCTAATACAGAGTTTGCCTTACAGGTTAGCCTGTGTAATATAGTTTCGCAGCAGGCAGCAGAAGGTAAGAATAGTAAGATTACTATTTGGCCTAAATATGGTAATGAAGATCCTGAAGCTAATGTGAAAGCCCCAGAGATAGCAGGCAGTATTCACCAAGGAGCAGAAACAGGTCTTTATAACTTTAATCAGATAAAATCAGAGTGGAGCAATCACGACATCGACATTCCTTTAACATTCCGTGTTATAGCCGACATGAATGACGGTGAAGACAAGTTTGTGCAAGATTTCTCTAAGTATTACCCTAAGATGGGCACAGACCTTATAAAGAAGTATTTCTTCTCTAAAGATTATTTAATCTCGAGAAATAGAAAGAATATATTTGTCATGTAAAAAATAGTGCTTATCTATGAGAAGCCTATAAGATATAGACAATTTTAAAGAAGACTTATATATACATATATAAAAAAAACAAAATGAAGAAATATAGTTTTTCGCTCGTTCTCTTGTTGATATTATGCTGCACTTCATGCGATGATTTCGTTTTTGGAAATATGCATATCAACTATACCGAGAACCCGTTGGAACAAAAAGAAGTGCCACATAGTGGTGCTGACGCCATGGTAGATAGCTTGCAAAGGAAAGCTCCATTTACCGAAGATATGAAAGATCCTGATAAGGACGGAGCCTTTCATAACTGGGCACGCTGTGTAGTAATGTTTAAGGAAGGCCACTCACATGGTGATGAGAAGTTCCATGGCAACTATGTTTACCCAGCAGCTCCTTGGCGTCAAGAGGAGTTTGTAGTTGTCGAAAACAACAATGCAGATTTTCCTACAGTAAAGGTAGAATGGGAAAAGAGCATACAGACGGTCTTTGAGAAGAAGTTGGGCAAGCCTACCCCCAAGCAACCTTACATTCGCCTTATAGGTGGAGATAAAAACCTTTGGGGTATATGCTTATATTTCTTAGATAAAGACGGTAAGCTGCTTAACGACGAGATATATAAGCATTCTGATGAGTATCAGATATTCTTTACCATTAGCGATGTAGACGATAAGGGCAAGGCTTATAAAGTAATGGACTGTAGAGGTACATGGCAGTTAGATAAAAACGGAGAAAATGGCAAAGTAGATCCAACGCCTCTTGAGTCGCCTTATTTTAACAAAGTAGATGAAGATGTGAGCTTAGGTAAAAATCCTTTCGAGCGTAGGCAGAACGCTACTAAAAACTTGTTTGAGTATTTTTATCGCGACACATGGCACCAGAATGCTATGGCAGATGGTATGCGCGAGTTTTATAACATTCGTTTGTTACCTCCTCTCGACGCTTCCGATGCTAATTCGTGTGCTACATACGATAAAGACTGTGTAGGCTTAAAAGGGCATATCAACTTTTACTATGAGGCTAATGAGCCTTCTTCTAACTTTAGACCATATATAGATGAGAGAGTAGGGGCAAGTTATACAAACGACACATGGCCTTTTAAGGTAAAAGGTTTTACAAGCGATCACGAAAAGTATTCTCGTCCTTCATACATCTTACCTTATTTTTATCTTTCTGTAAGGGTTATGAAGATAAAGAAAGGTAAAAAGGCTTACATTCCTAAGGCTACCATTGCTAATAAAGAGTTAGACTATGCTGGTTATTGGGACTGGATGAAGAGCGTAAAAGCATGCGCGCCTTTCTATGATCCTTACTGGGACTCTAAGGTAACATCACTCGAAAAGCCTGAATGGGAAGAGCTTACACGCTTTAATATTCCTATAAAGGTATATTGTAACAGGTTCGATTCCGACCCTACTAACGTTTCTCCTACAGAGCCTTATTATTATTATCTTGGCAAGGAGATAGGTTTAACAGGCGAAGAGGCATACGGGGCAAGCCAAAATGTTAAGACACATGGCTTTGGAGCCTTCGGTAACTGGTTCTTATAAACGAGAGCAGATATAATTAACTATAAAAGATCAAAGATATGAAAAAAATCAATTGCATGTTAGCGTTGGCGTGCATGTCGTTGTCAACGCTTTTCGTTGGGTGTCAGAGAAATGGGGATATGCCCAATAAAACTGATGCTAATTCTAAAGTAAACCACCTTATCTTTAAAGAGGTGTTTTATACAGGGTATCTTACTTGGAAAGATTTATCAATGTATAAAATGGATAGCCAATATGCGAGATATACCGATGCTAACTATTTAGTGATAGCTAATCCTACCGATAAGCCTATATCGCTTGCTAATATGGCTATAGCTGTGCATGCTGCAGACCCAAGCATGCAATATTCTTTGCAAGCAGAAGGTAATGGTACTTTTGTTAATCGTTATTATGGCATTAGCGGAATGTCTTATTTCCCTAACGACCCTGTAACAAAAAAGCCACATATTATTCAGCCTGGCGACAGCGTAATAATAGTAAAATACGCTTGCGATCATAAAAAGAAGTTCTTTGAAGAGAACGAAATAGAAACAGGAAGCGAATACGCATCTAAGTCATCGGACTATATGGGTTGGGAGGCTTTACCAGATTATAGCAAGCTGCCTAAGGATAAAACCTTTGAGCTATGTAACCAACGTGAACCTAACCCTGATGATAAATATGATAATAAGGATATTCCTAACATGAGGGATTTGGTTTTATGGGACGATTTACCTTTTAGTGGTGTAGACCAGAGCATGCGTATAGCTTTAGTTAAGCTGCCTGACGGCGACGCTACAAAGCCTCATGTAAAAGATGCAGAGGGCTTTTTCCCTGATGAGTCTCCACGCTCTCGTCATAACTGGTATACGTTATACGACCATTATGCTACAGAGAGAGATGCTATAAATGATGAATCTGATCCTGCTAAGAAAAAGGCGTTAGAAGATAAGAGCAAATATCCTACAGCTTACTATCAAGAGATATATGTTAAAGGTGGCACCAGTCTTCCTGCAACAATAGAGCTTGACTACAACTGGGTGGTAGATTTCTTAACTATATGCCCTTCTTCAAATAAGAAGTTTGACCTTCTTACTGCTCCAAGTGAGGTTACTATGTATGATGCTAAGGGGCGCCCAATAATGGAGAATGGCAATGAGAAGAAAGAAAAGGTATGGTGGTATGATGCTGGTACTGCAAGCGTATGTAAAAGAATTTATGGTAGTGCCGATTTTGCTAACACATCTTTCAACCCTCTCGATATGCAAGGAGCTTTGATACGTAGAACAGATGGCAAGGGCTTTGTGGCACAGATGAACTCAAGCCTTAACTTCGCTAAGGGCATTCCTTCTCTTTGTAAGCGCGATGAGAAAGGAAAACCAACGTTTAATGCAGAAGCTTATTGGAAAGTAAATTCTATACAAGCTCGCACAAAGAAAAAGTAAGCATTAGAATAAAAAAAAAGATAGATTATTTTTTTATTAACAAAGGTGTAAGTTCGTAGATATGCGTAGAACCTTTTCCCACATACCTTTGGACTTACACCTATTTTGTATACATATATATTAATATAACTAACAAATAAAACAATGAAGAAAACTATTTTATGCGCTTTGGCTATAATAGCGCTGTTTGCTAACTGTACCCGTAATGGTGACATAATTGAAGACAAAAACAATGCAGAGGCAAAATCTCCAGACTTGATAATAAAAGATATTTATTACGCTGGTAACTATATGATTACACCTAATGGTGATAAGTCAGAAGAAACTGACGATAAGTTTATTTCTATTTATAATCCTACCGACCATGATATAAGTCTTGAGAACACAGTATTGGCATTATGTTTGTATGATGCGGCAGAACCTGTTGCGTTTACAAACCCTAAAGACGATTATACTCAAAAAGGTTTTGGAGTATCAAATATGATAGGTTTCCCATTGAATAAAGACAATAAGCCTTATGTTGTAAAGAAGGGAGAAACTATTGTTATTGCCATGAACGCTGTTAACCATGCAGAGCATCAAAAGAAATATTTGGAAGATTCTGAGGCAGATCCTAAGCAATATAAAGGCTGGGATAAGTTTATAGATCTTTCAAAGGCTAATTTTGAGTGGGGACAGAATGGTAATGATGAAGTGCCACATATGACTTTCCTTTACTGTGTAGATGACAATAAGGATCAGCAACTTAATATGAAAGATGATAAAACAAAAGTAGGAATTTGGAACGAAGAAGATGCAAGTGATTTTAGCTTTGAGCGAAACTTTACAATAGCACTTATACGCTTGGCAGAGCCTATAAAAAAGATAAAAGCAGATATGACTAATGCTACTACTAATGAAAAGCTACTTAAAGAAGTTGAAAATTCAGGAAGTAAATATGGGCGTTTTGTAAATTGGACAAGCGATGGTCATTCTAAGCATCAAATATTAATGTTTTTACCTAATGAATGGGTAGTAGATGCAGTAAATGTAAGGTATAAGGGGACAACAACCAAGACTTCATATGCACCTATTTCACGAAAATTAGATAAAGCATGGAATGGTGTTTACACTAAAGCTGACGATAATATAGAGGTAGGTGCAGGAAAAATGCTAACAAGACGTTTCGACGGTAAGAAATTTTCTGATATTGACGACTCTTCAGTCGACTTTGAGGTGAAGCCTGTTGTAGTGCCTAATAAGTAAAGGCACATTTATAAAAACCATATAGCTTTTGTTTTATAGGTATTGCTATAAATAAAAAATAAGTCCACTCATTCTAAAAAGGGATATATTACCCTATAGAGAATGAGTGGACTTATAATATAAAAAGAGGTGTAGCCTTAGTAAAAGGCGTGTTTTTTATTGTTTTATTTTGCACCGCCTCCTAAGGCATAATATAGATTTACTATAGATTGTAGCTTGGCAAACTGTTCTTGCACCTGTTCTATTTGAGCGTTTAATAGCCCCTGTTGTGCGGTAATAACTTCTATATACGAGCTTGAGCTTTGCTTATAAAGTAGCTGTGTTTGCTCTACATTCTTTTTTAACACATCTATTTGTCGTTGAATAAGTTTGGTCTTTTCGTTAGCAGAGCTATATCCTACAAGGGCATTGCTAACCTCTGCTCCAGCTGTGAGAATACTGTTTTGCCATTTGTTATAAGCCTGCTTATATTGATCTTGAGTAACACGAAGTCCTGCTTTTAGCTTTCCTTGAGCAAAGATGGGCTGGGTAAGGCTTCCTGCTATGCTAAGAAGTAGTTTTCCGGGACTTATTAATCCATTACCATTCGACCACGCTGCTGTTGGCGATATGTTTAAAGCAGGATAAAATCTGCTCCGAGCTTCTTGCACGTTATAAAAGCATTGTGCAAGAGCCATCTCGTTAGCATGAACATCGGCGCGATTGCTTAGCTGCTCTATACCAATGCCACCAGAGAAGGTTACAGGAAGAGTTTGATAGTAGAAGTTTCCACGATTAATTTTATGTGCGGGTTCACCTAATAGCAGGCTTAAAGAGTTTTCTGCTTTACGAATATTGTTTCTTATAGTAACTCCTTGTGTTAGAATATTATAATATGCTGCCTCTGCACTTTGCACACTTGTAGAGCGAGCACGTCCAAACTTTATTTGTAGCTTCATCATCTCCCATGTGTCTTTGGCAAGTTTAGCCATATTTTCCACTATCTCTTTCTGGCTATCAAGCATTAAGAGTGTGTAATATAGGTTGGCAACATTACAAATAAGCGATGTTTGGGCAGCTACCTTATAATCTTTAGCTTGCATGAGCATGACCTGTGCCGACTTCTTTTGTGCACGGAGTTGACCGAAAAGGCTAACATTCCAGCTTGCAGCAATGGGGAAGGTATAGGCTTTAGTAGGCTCTGGTTGGCTACCAAATAAAGATATTGTCCCTGTAGGACTTAATATCACATTAGGTAAAAAGGCTAACTTTGCTGCTCTAAGCTGTTGCTCTGCAATGTCTATATTGAGCATTGCATTGATAAGGTTAGGATTATTGTCAAGCGATCGTTCTATGATTTTCTGTAAGAGGGTATCTGTAAAGACGCTGCGCCATGGCAAATTGCCAAAATCGTTAGTACCCTCAAGCTGTGCATGGTCGTCTATAGGGTGGCGAACAACGCCCATCATCTTTGCTTTAGGACGTTTATAGTTGCCATAAAGGCTTTTACAGCCTGTCAAAGACAAGGCTGCAAACGCTATTATAAATATGTGTAATTTCTTCATTTTATAATCTATATGAAAAGTTATAACCAGTTATCTTCTTGCTTTTTACAATTAGCTTTCTAAGCATATTAATCCGGTTTTTCTAAGTTATCTTTGTTTTTCTCATTATTAAAGTGTATAGGAGAAAAGCGTTCCTGAATGTGTTGGAATATTGTAAACAATGTAGGAACAAAGAATACTTGGCAAAGTGTGCCTATAAGCATACCACCTACAGCCGCTGCTCCTAAAGTTTGGTTTCCATTACGTCCCACACCACTTGCAAACATTAGTGGTATTAAGCCCACTATCATAGCTAATGCTGTCATTAACACCGGTCTAAGGCGAGCTTTAGCTCCAAGAATGGCAGCATGGCGTATATCCATACCTGTGCGGCGACGGTCTAAAGCAAACTCTACTATTAAGATAGCGTTCTTTGCTAATAAGCCAATAAGCATGATAAGAGATATTTGCATATAAATATCGTTGTTATGTCCAAACAAAAGTGTAAAGAGAAAAGCTCCTGCTAAGCCAAAAGGAATAGAAAGTACCACAGCTAAAGGCAAGAGATAGCTCTCATATAGCGCACTTAAAATTAAGTAAACGAAGACTATACATAATGCAAATATAATAACAGTAGTGTTACTTTGCTCGCTCTCCGATCGTGTTAAGCCCGAATACTCATACCCATATCCAGCAGGAAGATGGTCTTTAGAGACTTCTTTTATGGCTTTTAGCACATCTCCAGAAGAATATCCTTCTTGTGGAGTTATATTAACATCTATGGAAGTAAACAAGTTGAAACGATTCATTACTTGTGGTCCATAAATGCGCTGTAAAGTAATAAAGCTATTTATAGGAGCCATACCTTTTGGAGTACGCACATATATGTTTTGTAAGCTTTCTTTTGTTAGTCTGCTTTCTGCTGTTCCTTGTATCATTACTCTGTATAGCTTACCATAAGTATTGAAGTTAGAAGCATACATACCACCATAATATCCCTGTAAAGTAGAAAGAACAGTTTTAGGCGAAATGCCAGCCTGCTTAGTTTTGGTAACATCTACATCTACCATGTATTGAGGATATTGTGTGTCATAGGTAGTCATAGCTTTTGAAACTTCAGGACGTTTTTGCAATTCTTCTAAGAAGCTGCGTGTAACGCTTAAGAACTTATTTATGTTACCACCTGTTTTGTCTTGCATGGTCATAGTAATACCGTTTACCATAGAGAACCCTGGTATCATAGGAGGTCCAAAAGCTAATATTTGAGCTCCTTTTATGCTTGCCACTTGCTTATATATCATACCTAAAACCATATTCGATTCCATAGGGTTTAAGAACAGCGGAATGAGGCTACCTTGCTTAAAACATTCTGCTATACGTAAGAAGATATTTTTAGAAGCACGTTTATCAAACGACTTAAGTTTTATAAAGAAAGCTGCCTGATTAGAGCCTTGTCCACCTATTAAGCTGAATCCAACAAGGTTTTGACGTGTTTCTATGGCAGGATTATTAGCTAACATCTTATCTACATCGTTTACTATTTGCCTCGTTGCCGATTTTGAAGTACCAGGAGGAGTAGATATGGATATCATAATATTACCAGTATCTTCATTTGGTACTAACCCCGTACTTGTAGTGCTCATAGTGATAATTAGCACTAATATGCCAAAAACAACTGCTATTGCTGTGATAATAGGTTTCTTTATAATACGTTCAACACCTTTTTTATATTTATTTGTTATCTTATCGAATGCGGTATTAAAAGACGTATTAAAGCGATTAATAAAAGTAGAGTTTGCTTTATTTTCTTTTTTATTATGTGGTTTTAATAATAAAGCGCAAAGAGCAGGGGACAGTGTTAGGGCATTGATGGCTGAAATAACTATAGAAATAGCCATAGTTACACCAAACTCACGATAGAAAGTACCTGAAGTACCACTTAAAAACGAAACAGGAACGAAGACGGCAGCCATAACAAGAGTGATAGAGATGATAGCACTTGAGAGTTCGTTCATGGCATCAATAGAAGCCGTTAAGCTTCTTTTATATCCTATGTCCAGCTTAGCGTGTACGGCTTCCACTACTACAATAGCATCGTCTACTACTATTGCAATAGCGAGTAATAAAGCAGATAGAGTGAGCAGGTTAATAGAGAAGCCAAACATCCATAAGAATAAGAAAGTACCTATTAATGAGACAGGGACAGCAATCAATGGGATAAGTGTAGAACGTAAGTCTTGTAAGAAGATATATACTACAAGAAATACTAAAGCCAAGGTTAAGAATAGTGTAAAAAACACTTCTTCGATAGAGGCAAATAAGAAGTCGGTAACATCAACAACGACATTCATCTTCATGCCGGGAGGGAAATTTTTTGCTTGGTTTTCAAATTCTTTTTTTACGCCATTAGCCACTTCGGTTGCATTCGATCCAGATACTTGTTGTACCGCACCAATAACGGCAGGCTTACCATCGCTTTCCATACTAACAGCATAAGATAATCCTCCTAATTCTATCTTTGCCACATCGCGAAGATATAAAGTATGTCCGTCGGTATTACTACTAATAATAATGTTGTTATATTCTTGTGGATTTTTTAAACGTCCTTTATAGCGCATAGTATATTCATACGCCATATCGCTCTGTTCTCCAAACTTTCCCGGAGCAGCTTCTATGTTTTGCTCTGCAAGAGCAGCAACTATGTCTTGCGGCATTAGGTTATATTGCTTCATCTTATCAGGTTGTAACCAAATGCGCATACTATAAGTTAATGCACCAAAAATCTGCACATTACCTACTCCCTTTACACGTTTTAGGGCAGGAACGATGTTTATATCACTATAATTGGTTAAGAACTTTTCGTCATAACGTCCGTCATCGCTTGTTAGAGCAAATATTATAACATTACTACTCTGACGTTTAGAGGTTGTTACTCCTACTTGTGTTACCTCCGAAGGTAATAGTGCCTGTGCTTGAGTTACTCTGTTTTGTACATTAACGGAAGCCATATCAGGGTCTGTACCTTGTTTAAAGTAGATAGTGATTTGAGCTTTACCTTCGTTAGTAGCTTGAGAGGTCATGTAAGTCATGTTCTCTACACCATTTATACTTTCTTCTAAAGGAACAATTACAGAGTTTAATACGGTTTGAGCGTCAGCACCTGCATAGCTTGTCGATACTTGTATGGTAGGAGGAGCTATGTCAGGATACTGCTCAACGGGTAAAGCTATTAATCCGATTATACCTAATAGAACAAAAAAGATAGATATTACTGTTGATAATACCGGTCGCTTAATAAAATTAGAAAAAGTCATATTTGTTTATCCTA
The DNA here is from genome assembly GCF_000177355.1 of Prevotella amnii CRIS 21A-A. NCBI lineage: Bacteria > Pseudomonadati > Bacteroidota > Bacteroidia > Bacteroidales > Prevotellaceae > Prevotella > Prevotella amnii. Next base: position 56,105 of record NZ_ADFQ01000085.1, on the reverse strand, counting down.
TGTGAGAATATTAATATTATTTATTGTCATTACTTTGCATAGCTTTTACAAAGGCAGAAGCAGAAGATTGACTCTTGCTTAACTCTTGTGCCTTCTTAATGGCTTTAGCGTATTCGGCTTCTGTTAAAGCCTTTATCTTTTCACCATTAGTAAGAGCAGATACTCCTTTGACAACAATTCTCTCACCCATCTTTAGCCCATGAGTAACAATGTAGTTTTTGCCATCGTTCTCTGTAGCAACGATAATTTCGGTATAATGCACTTTGTTATATTTATCTACTTTATAAACAAACATTTTGTCTTGAACCTGCACCACTGCTTCTTGTGGGATAACTATAGCATGGTTGTCAGTCTTTGCTATTATAATCTGACCACTACCACCACTCTTTAATAATCTTTCTGGATTAGGAAAACGAGCTATAACGCTGATAGTCCCTGTTGCGGCATCTACTATACCACTTGTTTTCACTATAGTACCCTCATGGTTATAGATAGATCCATCTATGAGCTGTAAGCTAACAGAAGGGAAAGTCCTAATAGCTTTAGTTAATCCATTTTCTGTGCGTGATAGTTTTAGCATATCTGATTCTGTTAAGGAGAAATAAACCTCCATAGTAGAAACATTGCTCACAGTAGTAACAGCCTGTATAGAAGAAGGGCTTACCAGTGCCCCCTCCTTATATGGCAAACTTCCGATATATCCAGAAGTAGGACTCTTTACATAACAGAAGCTTAGGTTGTTCTTAGCTGTTGATAATCCTGCTTGAGCTTGTTTTACTTGTGCTTGAGCTTGGCGCACAGCTGCTTCAGCCTGTGATATTCCGCTTTGTGCTTGGCGCACAGAAGCTTCTGCTGTGGTATATGAATTTTTTGAAGATTGTAGCTCATATTCCCCAATAACCTTGTTAGCATAAAGATTTTTACTGTTACTATAAGTTAAATAGGCAGTAGCTCTTTGTGCAGTAGCCGAATTTAAATTAGCTTTAGCAGTAACAACTCCTGCTTGAGCTTGCATTACAGTGCTTTGTGCTGCTGCTACTTGTGCTTGTGCTTGGCGCACAGCTTCTTGGTAGGTAGAGTTGTCTATAACGAATAATACTTGCCCCGTTTTAACATATTGACCTTCATGCACATTAAGTTGAGTAATAAACCCACTAACTTTTGGTCTTATCTCTACATCTTGAATACCTTTTATAGTGGCAGGATATGTTGTTTTTGATTGTGCATTTGATGCTCCTATAGTAATTACAGGATATTCATCACTTGTAGGCAGGGTATGCTGGCTCTTATTGCAACCAACTAAAATTATAGACAAAGTGATTGTAACTAATAATAATTTGTTTATTTTCATATATTGTTTTATTATAATATTATTTCAGTTGGGAGATATTTAACAACTCATTTTTAGATGTTCCTAATAACTATTAAATTAATAAAGTACTAAAAGAAATGATAACTTGAGTTGTTAAAATGCTTATCCTTTTAATGCAAAAGTACTCAATTTCTTTTGTAAATATATAAAGTGGTGTGCTCTTTTTAACAATATTTACTTTGTAAAAATAAAAGAGTTAAAACTTATATTAAGCCTAACTCTTTTGCAGTTTCGTTTAGTAATTTTAGTAAAGGCTCACGTTCGTTTGGCACTTTGTTGTCTAAGATAGCTTCTTTTAATGATTTTTTAAGTAAGCCTACTTCATAGCTTGGTTTTAAATGGAATATTTCCATAATTTCATTTCCATCAATACATGGTTGTAGAAGGCGTTTGTAATCTTGTTCTTTAAGTGCTTCTATCTTTTCCCTTACTATTTTAAAATTATTTAAAAAGCGTTGTTTGCGTACCTCGTTTTTGCTTGTTATATCTGCTTCACATAGTGTCATAAGGTCGTCAATATCATTTCCAGCGTCATTTATAAGTCGTCTTACAGCAGAGTCGGTTACCTCTTTATCAGCAATAGCAATAGGACGCATATGCATATCTACAAGTTTGCGTACATATTTCATTTTCATATCCATGGGCAACTTCATTCTTCTAAATAGTTTAGGTACCATGTTTGCACCTACTATGTTGTGGTTATGAAATGTCCAACCTATAATGTTATCCCAGCGTTTACATTTAGGTTTCCCAATATCATGTAATAGAGCTGCCCATCTTAGCCAAATGTTATTTGTTTTTTTACAAATATTATCAAGCACCTCAAGTGTGTGATAAAAGTTGTTTTTATGTGCCCTACCATTTTTTATGTCTACAACGTCCATAGATGTAAGCTCTGGCATAATGATTTGTAATAGCCCACAACGTTGCAAGTCTACAAATCCTTTACTGGGAGTTTTAGTCATAATTATCTTATTTAGCTCTTCTATAATGCGCTCATTGCTAATTATTTTTATGCGTTCCGCATTACGTTCAAGTGCGGCAAAAGTGTCGTCTTCTATGAAAAAGTTGAGTTGTGTAGCAAAACGTACACAACGCATCATGCGCAATGGATCATCAGAAAAGGTAACATCAGGGTCGAGAGGTGTGCGTATTATACCGTCCCAAAGGTCATCAATGCCTCCAAAGGGATCTATTAGCTTTCCAAAAAGATGGCTGTTTAGGCATATTGCCATGGCATTAATAGTAAAGTCGCGACGATTTTGGTCGTCTTCTAAGGTGCCATTTTCCACTAAAGGCTTTCTGCTATCATGGCTATAGCTTTCTTTACGAGCACCAACAAACTCTACTTCTATGTTTTTATATTTTACCTGAGCAGTGCCAAAATTCTTAAAAATAGATATATGTGCTTGCTTTCCTAAGATATTTTTCAGCTCATGAGCTACCTTAATGCCGCTTCCTACTACCACTACATCTATATCATTAGATGGGCGTTCTAAAAACAAATCGCGAACATAACCACCTACAACATAGCATTCTAATCCTAATTTATCGGCAGCTTTGGAAATATTATGAAATATATCTTTATTTAATAAATGTGCTAATTGTGCATCTGAGAGATCTTGCATAATAATAGTTTAATTCTAAATATGCAAAGGTAGTTAAAAAGAATGATATTTCAAAGTCTTATATATCTTGATAATAAAAGAAAGAACATCTACAAGGTTTTATACCTTATAGATGTTCTTTACATTATATATATACTAAGTATTATATTTATGTGTTTTTTATTTATATATTTCAGACAAGACTTTTTGCAGCTCTTCTCCCATTAGGTCTATCTTTACTATTTTGCCTTGTGGGTCTATTAGTATGTTAGAAGGAATGGTCGTGATGCCATAAGTCTTAGCAGCAGCACATTGCCAACCCTTTAAGTCGGACATTTGTGGCCATGTCATGCCTAAGCTCTTTACTGCAGCTGCCCATGACTCTTTCTTTTGATCAAAGCTAACACCTACTATTTCAAATCCTTTAGGGTGAAATTGTTTGTATGCTTTTACGACATTAGGCATTTCCATACGACAAGGGGCACACCATGAAGCCCAAAAGTCTACGAGGACATATTTGCCTTTACCTGCATAATCGCTAAGGGTAACAGCTTTACCATTAAGGTCTGCCATTTTTAGTTCATGGAATTTTATTCCCGGCTGACGAAGTTGTAATGATTCCCATCTTTTCTTTACCAATTCCATGCTTTTGTCATTGTAATAGCCAGAAGAAGGGTCGCACACCTCTTTCATCTCGTCAAAGTCGAAGCTATATACTAAGTCAGAAACATATTTGGCAGGGAAAGTAGTGTTTTTAAATTTACGTACTATCTCTAAAGTTGTTGCTTTCTGTAAGGAGTCTAAGCGTTCAGCTTTAGCTTTTATCTCTTCTATCTTATTAGCATCTTCTGTTGTGATAGATGTTTTAGATCTTTTCTTAATAGCTTGATATTCATTGAGCAATACTTTGTATTGAGCTTCAATACTATTCATTTTCTCCTCATAAGGCTTAGTATCTTGAGCATGTAAAGCAAAAGTGCACACTGCAAGCGTAGCCATTATTAAAAACTTTTTCATAATCCTGTATTTGTAGTTAGTTTCAATGCGTACAAATGTAGTAATATTTATTTATATAGGACGCAGGTTTTATAATAAAAACACTACTTTTACTTTTTATTCATATCTTAAAATGTATATGTTACTAAAAGTTACAATATTTTTTGTAACTTTGCACCACTTTAATTATTACAGGGGTACTTGCTAAACCCTCTTTAAAAAAACAAGATATGCAAAAAACAAAACAACAGGTAAGCGTACTGTTCCTGCTTTTCAGTGTGCTTTTTTGTGTTTGCCTTATTGCGGCAAACCTATTGGAAACAAAGCAGATTTCAGTGTTAGGTATTAGTTTGACAGGTGGTTTGATAGTGTTTCCTGTGTCTTACATTATTAATGACTGTGTATGTGAGGTATGGGGGTATAAGAAAGCTCGTCTGTTAATATGGTTAGGCTTTGCCATGAATTTCTTTTTTGTAACAATGGGTGCTATATGTGATTGGATTCCGGGTGCTCCTTATTGGAAAAATGATGCAGGTTTTCATGCAGTCTTTGGCTTAGCCCCTCGTGTAGCAGTAGCTTCTTTTATAGCTTTTGTGTTAGGCTCGTTTGCAAATGCTTACGTTATGAGTAAGATGAAATTGCGTGATGGAGGTAAGCGTTTCTCTGCTCGTGCTATTCTTAGTACTATAGCAGGTGAGAGTGTAGACTCTATAATATTTTTTCCTCTTGCTTTATCAGGAGTTGTTCCTACGGAAGAACTACCCAAGCTGATGCTTTGGCAGGTGTTCCTTAAAACATTTTATGAGGTGTTAGCCTTACCTATAACGATAAGAGTAGTTAAGGCTTTGAAGGCGCATGAAGGTGAAGATGTCTACGATACAGGTATTAATTATAGTATTTGGAAGGTATTTAGTCTTAATTAAACACAACTAATTTTCCCCCCAAGCATATTAAAAATGCTTGGGTATATATTTTAAAAGATGGATAGAGAAGAAGATAAACTACAGTTATTAGGTAAAAAAACTGAATATAAGAGCGATTATGCTCCAGAGGTTTTAGAGTCTTTTGAGAATAAACATCAAGGTAATGATTATTGGGTGCAGTTTAATTGTCCAGAGTTTACCAGCTTGTGCCCTATTACAGGTCAACCAGATTTTGCTGAAATAAGAATATCATATGTTCCTGATGTGCGTATGGTGGAAAGTAAGAGCTTGAAGCTCTATTTGTTTAGTTTTCGTAATCATGGCGACTTTCATGAAGATTGTGTAAATATTATCATGAAAGACCTTATAAAGCTGATGAGTCCTAAGTATATAGAGGTAATAGGAATATTTACTCCACGTGGCGGTATAAGTATATATCCATATGCTAATTATGGTAAGACAGGCACAAAGTATGAGAAATTAGCAGAATATAGGTTTATGAATCATAAGATGTAGCATATCTTTTAAAGAGTAAAATTATTAATAAAGATGTAGCCTTTCTTTAGAATATTCTTTTTATAGCGTATTAGAATGATAAAGAAAGGCTTTTTAGTAGTAATTATACCGTGCAAGAAAACTGTTCTTTTATTTGTTTAAAATAGCTCCTATTTGCTTCTTTCCATCCATCATTATTGTTAATGGGTGTGTAAAACGTATATGACGAATATGCTCTGTTTCATATATAGCAGGCATAGCATCGAGCATATTTTTATTGAATAGGCTCCCTTCTTCAGGCTTATTAGTGTCTACCATGAAATATCCTACTCCGAAAGAAGTGAGATTTTGAAAGAAGTGTGTACCTTGACTAGGGTCTATATTATAGTTTTTCAGAGCTACTTCCACTATTACTCGTGCGGCAGATATATGTGCCCATTTTACAGGTATTCCAAGCCATGGCTCGCTACTTCCCCAGCGTCCCGGCCCTACAAGCACATAGCTTTTGCCATTGGCAAGGAATTGGTCGTTAATTTTTTCTATTTCTAAAGCTATTTGTGAGTTGTAGCGAGCATCATATTTATCATTATATTTCACATAAACAACATCGTAAACATCATTTGATATACCATGTCCTAAAGAGTTATTGCTACGTAAGATACATTTTTCATCAGGTATTTGTTCTATATCTTCATCTAAAATCTGTTTAGAGTCGACTATTGGTCGTATTTGTAAAAGATAGAATTCTGCTGTGCGGTCTGGGTTAATATTACAAGCAAACTCTATTTCTACGGGGCGACGCATAGCTTCTTCACCATAACGCATCGACATACGTAGTAGTTCGGGTAATGGTATAACATCATATTGTAACACGCCTGCAAAGGAAATAATTTTAGGACCTTTACCTATATGTGTGTCGCGAATGCGTCGATCGTTTATGTCATAAGTAGAGGCTATGAAATTAAGAGAGTTGTCTTCGATAGCTGTTTGTATATCAAACTTTTTTATGTTAAAGCCATCATCTACCTTAAAGTCAGTGCCAGCGAGAGTCATATCTATAGCATAGAAATAATTTTGTGTGTCTCGCATAGCGAAATCGTTGCGTGAAAGCTGAATAATATGATTAGGGTGATAGGGTGATACACGCAGAGTTTGTCCTCCATCTACAATATATTTACCCAGCCCTAAAGCTAACGAGGCTATACCTTCTTCTGCTTTTTCGTTATTAACAGGGTAATAATTAATGCTACGTAGCACTCCAGAGATGTTAGGATAGTAGTGATCACCATAAGTTTTTCCTACTACTTCTTGAAGAATGACAGCCATTTTTTCTTGATCTATAACATTGCTTGTTGCTGTCATATATGCTTTTGACTCTTTATAAAAGACCGAAGCATATACACCTTTTATAGCAGCAGCCATCATGTGTAACATCTGTTCGTGGTTACTTAAGTAAGGTATCATATAAGTGGAATAGACACCCGCAAAAGGTTGGTAATGGCTATCTTCTAAAAGAGAGGAGGACCTAATAGCTATAGGCGAGCGAGTGGCATCTATAAAGGTTAGAAAGTCGTCATGATAGCTGTCGGGTAATTGCGCTTTAAGGAAAGCTCTAAGTATCTCTTCATCGTTAGCATTGCTTAAAGCAAGCTCGTATAGGTTATTATTTTCCATGAACTGATCGAACACATCAGTGCAGAGAACTACTGTTTTGGGTATCTGTACTTTAACATTGTCATACTTGTTAAAGTCGGTTTGTCGCTTAATGACATTATCCAAGAAAGCCAGCCCACGCCCTTTGCCTCCTAAAGAGCCGTCGCCAATGCGTGCAAAATGTGCATAACGGTCGAAACGTACACGGTCGAATTCTGCAACAACGCCAATATTTTTCATTTGTCTATATTGCACTATAGCATCGAAGATAATCTGCCTATGTGCATTAATATCTTTAAGCTCATGCCATGTAACGTGTTTTAAGAAGCTACTTACAGGAAATATAGCACGTGCACAGAGCCAGCGGCTCATGTGATTGCGTGATACATGATAAAGCATAGAGTCGTTAGGAATAGTAAAGATGTTGTCTTGTAGCTCTTTTAGGTTATGAATGCGCATTATCTCTTTGTGTGTCTTAGGGTCTCGAAAGATAAAATCGCCAAAGCCCATACGCTCTTCCATAAGGTGGCGAAGGTCTACGCTAAGCATTTTAGAGTTTTTATCTACAAAATTAAATCCTTCTTTTTCTGCACGTTCACGGTTACTTGTTTCGGTGCTTTCCATGATAAGAGGTAGATATTCATCTTGAGCACGGATAGTTTCTAATAGTTTAAATCCAGCTTCTTCATCTTTCTCTTTTAGTGTATATCCAGCCATGGCTATTTCCGACTCTTCTATTGTTGACATAGGGAAACGCACATCGCTAATTACTCCTAAGCAGTTTTCTTTATATTTTTCATATATCTCTATGGCTTCTTTATATGTACGTGCTAAAACTACTTTAGGGCGTCCTCTCATACGCATAGTAGCTGCATGCCTGTTAAGAGCTTCTGTGGCAAAGTTTTTGCTTTGTTTTAAGACATAGCTATACAGATTGGGCAGGATAGAGCTGTAATAACGTATGCTATCCTCTACGAGTAGCAGCATTTGTACCCCTGCTTGTGCTATGTCGTGCTCAATATTCATTTTATCTTCTATGAGCTTTATTATAGAGAGAATGAGATTAGTGTTTCCAAGCCAACAGAAGACATAGTCGAAGATACTTAGGTCTTCGTTTTTCATACGGCGTGTTATACCATGGGAGAAAGGTGTAAGAACCACACAGGGCATTTGTGGAAACTTTTCTTTTATACCATGTGCTATAGTAAAGGCATCGTTGTCAGCATTGCCAGGCATACATATAACAAGGTCTATCTGTGTGGAAGCGAGTATGTCTTCGGCTTCTTCTGTCGTAGAAACTTGGGTAAACATAGGGGGATAGCGTAACCCTAACTCCATATATTCATTATATATTTTTTCCTCTATGCGTCCATCGTCCTCTAACATAAAGGCATCATAGGGATTTGCCACAATGAGAACGTTAGTTATTCGTCGTAACATAAGATCTACAAAGTTGGCATCTTTTAATATAAATTTAGTCCATGATTGTGGTATGTTAGTTAGTTTTCCCTCGTTTTCCATACATATAAAAAGTGTATATAGTTATTTTGCGAAGTTACAAAAGAATTTTAAAAGGCAAGATAATTTACTGTGTTTTATTTTATTGTTATTTTATAATAAAACTTATTGGGCTAAAAACGAAGTAATATCTTTTCGGAATTAAGATTCAAAAATGCTCTTATAATGTTAGTGTAGATGATGTACACTATCGGTGTAGGTGATATACACAAGTAGTGCAGGTGATGTACACTACTTATGTATGTGTGTTACATTTATGATTAGATAATGTTTTTTAGTTATGCTTTATCCCAGTCGATAGACTTAATATACTCATCAAAGGTAGGTGGCGTTATTTTATAACTATTAAAGATATTAATAATTTCAGCTTGCTGTGTAGGGTGTAAAAGGCGTTCGCCATTGCGATAGTAGAAAAAGACGCGTTTACTTCCAAAAACGGCTATTACGGCTTTGCGTATTTGAGGGTATATAGCCATAGGCACTTTATCAAAGATATGTGTCATGCCTTTTGCAAAAAGTAATTCTTCCTTAGAGTTATAATATTCGCATTCACCCTCTTTTTGTACATGTGCAAGATATGATGGCGACACGGTTAGCTCTATTTTGTTGTTTATAGCGTCTTGGTTACGAAGTTTTGCAACATGCTGATGTATGCAGTCGTTAATGTGTTTGCACTGGCTATTGTTAGCATAGCATGAGATGGAATAGGTTGTAAGGTCTTGTTTGTTCATTGTTATGGTTTGTGTTATTTAGTTGTTATTTTTTTATTAGCAGTTATTGGTATAGTTTTTTGAGCTTCTTGTGCTCTTTTATTAGCTTCTATTGCACTTGCTTTGCGATGATATTGCATTATTTTTTTTCCAAATTTAGCAGCCATCGAGTCGGCTGAAAGAAATATCATCGTACCGTCATCATGCCCAACGGAGTCGTTAGGTATACGTTTCCCATGGTTATCAATAGTATCTTTATATAGGTATAACTTTCCGTTATAAATGTGCCATGAAGTGTATACAGTTACTTTAGGATATTCTACCGGGCTTTCGTCCTCTAAAGTGTTATTTTTCTTAACATATCCCACGGGTGAAGCTTGGTTAAAACTTTTTAGAGTAAATCCATATTCGCGTGGTATAAATAGTGCTTGTTTTAGAGAGTCGCTCATTTCTGCCATTATTTGGCTTTCTGTTTTTAAGGGATTTGGCTTTAAAGTGGGTATTACTTGGAAAGTCCATGTGCCTTTCATTTGTTCTAAGTCTATAACAAGTATGGCTTCTTTTTTGTTGTGTGGGTTAAGTAATATTGCTATTTCGTCGCCTATATTAAGTGTTCCAAACACCTTATTGTTCTTGCGTGCGTTGACAATGTTTAATCGAATAGGGTTACCACCATCGTTAGGCAGGAATACAACGATAGAATCGGAACACCCATCACAGGCTAAGCCATATAATGTTTTGTCGCCTTTTAGCTTCGTGCTATTATTTATAGCTCCATAATCGTATGTAGCTTTTTTATTATAGCAAGATACTACACAAAGTAAGGTGATAATTAGTATATATATATTCTTCATATTAGTGTGTTAAAATCTATTTGCAAAGATAGTCAATTATTGCAAAAAGTAGGTCGTTAGCACTTGTTTTTGGTATTTTTTATCTACTTTTGCACTACTTATTGCGTATGTGCAAGAGGTATACATTAGCAAATTATAGCATTAAATATGGCAAAACAAATAAAATTTAGTCTCATTTATAGAGATATGTGGCAGAGCTCAGGAAAGTTTCAGCCACGCAAAGATCAGTTAGTAAAGATAGCTCCGGTGTTCATAGAAATGGGTTGTTTCGCACGTGTAGAAACAAACGGTGGTGCTTTTGAGCAAGTTAATCTGCTGGCTGGTGAGAATCCTAACGAGTCAGTTCGTGCTTATACAAAGATACTTCATGAAGCAGGTATTCAGACACATATGCTTGATCGTGGATTAAATGCTTTACGTATGTACACTGTTCCTGATGATGTTCGTGCTATGATGTATCGTGTAAAGAAGGCACAGGGTGTAGATATTCCTCGAATATTTGATGGTTTGAATGATATCCGTAATATAGCACCTTCAATAAAGTGGGCTAAGGAAGCAGGTATGATACCACAGGCAGCTCTTTGTATTACTACTTCTCCTATCCATACAATAGATTATTACACTAATCTTGCAGAAGAGTTGATAGCTGCAGGTGCAGAAGAGATATGCTTGAAGGATATGGCAGGTATTGGGCAGCCAGCTTTATTAGGACAGCTAACTAAGAACATAAAGGATAAGCACCCTAACATTGTTATAGAATATCATGGCCATTCTGGTCCGGGTCTTTCTATGGCATCTATGCTTGAGGTGGCAAAGAATGGTTGCGATATCCTTGATGTTGCTATAGAGCCTTTGTCATGGGGTATGGTACACCCTGATGTTATTTCTGTTCAAAGTATGTTAAAGCATGCAGGCTTTGATGTGCCAGAAATAAATATGGACGCTTATATGAAGGCGCGTGCTATGACTCAAGAGTTTATTGATGAATGGTTAGGATATTTTATTAATCCTAAAAACAAAATATCCAGTTCTTTACTTCTTGGCTGCGGCTTACCCGGAGGTATGATGGGTTCTATGATGGCAGATTTAGGTGGTATTCATGCTACTATAAATAATCTTCGTAGAAAGAAAGGAGAGCCAGAGCTTTCTACAGACGACCTTTTAATTAAGCTCTTTGACGAAGTAGCTTATGTTTGGCCTCGTATAGGTTATCCTCCATTGGTAACACCTTTCTCACAGTATACTAAGAATATAGCTTTAATGAATTTGTTAACGCTTGAGCAAGGCAAAGGACGCTTTGTCATGATGGACGATTCTATGTGGGGAATGATATTAGGTAAGAGTGGTAAGGTACCGGGCAAGATAGCTCCAGAGATAGTAGCTTTAGCCAAAGAGAAAGGATTAGAATTTACTACAGCCGATCCTCACACCCTTATACCTTTATCATTAGACGATTTCCGAAAAGAGATGGATGAGAATGGTTGGGATTATGGACAAGATGATGAAGAGCTATTTGAGCTTGCTATGCACCCAGAGCAGTATCGTAACTATAAGAGTGGTCAGGCAAAGAAAAATTTCCTTGCCGACTTGCAAAAAGCTAAAGATGCAAAGTTGGGCGCAAGTGTTAGCATAGAAGAGGCTACTGCTTTCAAACATGCTAAAGCCGATGCGTTAGTAGCTCCTGTTAAGGGACAATTGTTCTGGGAGTTCCAAGGAGATGGCGAGGCAGCACCTGCTATAGAGCCATTTATAGGTAAGGAATATAAGGAAGGAGATGTCTTCTGTTATATTGTAGCTACTTGGGGTGAGATAGTTATAGTACCAGCAGCTCTTGGTGGTAAACTTGTAGAGATTAATGCAAAGCAAGGAGCTAAGGTAAATAAAGGAGATGTTATTGCTTATATAGAGCGAGAGCACAAAGATTGATAACTTTCTATAATAAATAAAAATAGCAATCCATACGATAGAACACTTCTTACGTATGGATTGTTTTATTTTATAAGATCATTTTATTAATGGATTATATTGCTATAATAGATAAATATTATTCTGATAATGATAAGTTAAGACATCTTTTGTTAGAACATAGTATGGATGTTGCAGATAAAGCTCTTGCTATAGTAGACTCTCATTCTGACTTAAAGGTAAACAGAGCCTTTATAAAAGAGGCGGCAATGTTACATGACATAGGGATTTTCCTTTGTGATGCTCCCAGCATATTTTGCTTTGGAAGTGAGCCTTATATTTGTCATGGGCGTTTAGGAGCTAACCTGTTGCGTAAAGAAGGTTATCCGTTACATGCTCGAGTTTGTGAGCGACATACAGGAGCAGGTATAACAAAGCAGCAGATAATAGATTGTAATTTGCCTCTTCCCAAGCAAGACTTTTTACCAGAAACGGTTGAAGAAGAAATTATTTGTTATGCTGATAAGTTTTTCTCAAAAAGCAAACCTAATGTTACTAAAACGTATGAGCAGGCTATAAAGAGTCTTTCTAAGTTTGGTGAAGAAGGTATAATACGTTTTAAAAACTGGGCAGTGAGGTTTGAATAACATTTAATAGTAGTGTTTTTATATTATAAAAGTAGATGCGTTTTCTTATGGTGAGACATAAGGATAAATATAAAATAAGACCGTGTATTATTATAGCATAAAACTATTAATACACGGTTGATAATATTATTAAAGACAAAACAAGTAAAACGTTCTCTATTTATTTAGCTCTATAGTTTTTTCTACATCTAAAGCATCTGCAATAATAGATATAGGATTAAGCACCTTATAGCCTGAAGACATTTCTATTTGCCATTTGCAAGTTTCACAATCTGTAGTAACATAGTCGGGATTAACGTCCTTAATCTGCTTGAAAAGGTCATTACCTATTGCTTGAGAATTGGCATAGTTTTCTTTTTTGAAGCCATAAGTTCCTGCTATACCACAGCATTGAGAGTTGAGTATAGTGAGTTTTAACCCAGGTATCATACGTAAAAGCTCTGTACTATAAATAACCCAGCCCATACGTTCCATGTGGCAAGCCGAATGATATGCAGCATGCATCTTGAAATCTTTGCGGAAAGCGAGTTTTATTTTCCCCTCTTCTATAAGGCGATATAAGAAACGAGTAGCTAAAGTTATGCCTTCGCGTATATCATCATTATCTATATTGAGAAGATGTTTATATTCGTCTCGCATGGTAAACGTACAAGTAGAACTTGTTGTAAGGACTATACGATTATCATTCTTGTATGATTTTCGTATGCTTTCCATATTTATTTCTCCCTGTCTGCGCGCTTGCTTTGATAGTCCATTAGCTATTAAAGCTACTCCGCAACATTTTTCTTTTTCCAACAAGTGGACACCATAGCCACAAGCATTCATGATTTTTACAAGATCTTTTCCAAGTTGTGGGAAGTTATAATTTACATAGCAACCATGAAAATAGCTGACATGCTTATCATAATCATTTTGTTTAGATGCAGCATACTTCTTATACCATGTTTCAAATTTTTGAGTAGTATATGCAGGGAATTGTCTGTGTTTGTCTATTCCCATGACATTATGAAGTATAATCTTTGTTGGTTTTAAGGATAAAGAAAAATTGACAAGTGGTGCTACCATGTTTGACATTGTTCCGACAAAGTCAGTATTTGCCAACATTACATCGCGCAACTTAGGAGTCTTTTTACTATATTTAATACGCGAACTTTGTATGATGTCTGCAATTCGTACATTATGTGGGCAAGCTACTTCACATCTTTTACAGTTAAGACACAGCTTGAGTATCTCTTCAAAATATTTTTCGTTCTTTAAGCGATAACGTTCTACGTCAGGACCTGAATGTTTAGGACCGGGATACTTAGGCTCAACAGCTGATACAGGGCAATATGCTGTACAGATAGAACATTTTAAGCATTGTTCTAAGTTGTTTTTACTTATGTTTTTTAATTGAATACCTTCCATAGTCATTAGCTTATTACTTTAATATATCCTTTGTTACTTGCAAAGCTGTTAATAATGAAACACCAGTACCATCAGCTTGCTTGATATGGTTATGCCCTTCGAGCACAGAGCCTATGGCATACATATTAGTAATGGTAATATCTTTTTTAAAAGGATGAAACTTTGAGTCGGTTGCAACTCCATAGTTCATATAGGCTTGAGGCTCGAAAACCGATTCTTCCGACCATTCTTCACGATTAGAAGAGGCATGTACGTCGAGGTTAAGAATAGGCTCAAAGATATGTTCATAATCACTTACTAATCCTTGACTCATAAATGATCCTGTTGCAAGAATATAATTGTCAGCTTTTAATTTCTCTTCAGGAAGATGGTCGGCAGTAAGGTATTGTACCTCACCATCATTTATTTTACCACCATTTATCCTGTTGCTTACAAGCTCAACTCCACCATGTGCCTTAAAACTATTCATCATTGTCATAGCAACGCGTACTCCCATCACAGAAGGGGGCATAGGCATTATATAATATAAAGGTGTAGTTACCAGTTTGCGTAGCATTTCATCTTCGGTAGAATTGCGTAATCCTGCTACTGCAGGGAAAAGAATAGTATCATATCCTGATAACTTATTTATTTCTATAGCTATACGTTCTATTAGATTTTTGTCGTGGATTACCTTAGCTATATTTGTAGCTCGCATTTCAGTAGGATTGCGACGTATATAATCGAACTCTTTTAAATGAATGCTTTTTAATTCTATATTTAAGCCACAGTTGGAAAGTCCGGCTAAAATAAAGTTAGTAGGAAGATCCAAAAAACCAGCAATATTTACTAAAGCAACCTTTTTATGTGCAAGTTTTTCTCCCATTTTACATGTAGCCATTCCCTTAATACTTATCCATGTTGGCTTTAATGTTCCCATTGGGGTGATACGATAGTGGTTTCTTTCAGCACTTCCTATGGTTTGGATACCGCATGAATTTAATAATACTTGTGCTTCATTAGCTAACAAAGCTATCTTTTCTGCCCCTATTTTAGTATATGGATGTTTTGCATTTAGATACTTTATAGCCTCTAAAGTTTTTTCTATTTCTTTGCCATTAGCATCATATCCTAATAAATCGAACGAACCAGACGCGAAATGTAAGCTGCTTTGCCCATTAGTAATAATAGCTACCCGTTGTCCTTTTGTAGCTAACACATTAGCTGCAGTTAAGCCACTTAGTCCACCTCCTATAATAATAGTATCAAATTTCATTATTTTTCCTCCAAAGATGCTTTAAGTTTGTCTAATCCACATAAATCTTGATAGATATGTGCTGATAGCTGCGCCTCGCTAAGCGATTGTCCCCATGCTACAGGGCGCATACCTTTCCATCGTTCATTAATAAATTCTAATAAATCTTCTTCTGACTTTTTTACATTATTTCCACAGATAAAATTAGCTGCACGACAAGTACAAAGCTCTCCTTGGCAAGTACCCATACCTACACGAGTGCGTCGACGAAGATTTAATAGGTTATGTACATGTAATTTCTCTATTGCAAATTTTGCTTCTGCAACACTGACTTCTTCACATTCGCATATAAGAGCAGAATCTTCAACGGTGTCTAATTTTAGGTCTTTCGCAAACTGTCCATGTCTGCCTTCAGCAGCATTTATTGACGTGCTGTATCGTTTGCCATGTGAATCTTTTATGATTTCTTCTGATCCTGGTAATGGTATGGTTGCAGTTTGGCAAGGCTTATTAATGTTAAGTTTTTTACAAGCAAGGTTAGTTGCTTCTTCTGCCATTAAGCGATAAGTCATCATCTTGCCGCCAGTGATGGTGATAAATCCCTCCATTCCATCTCGTGAGGCATGATCTAAACATACAATACCTCGGCTAATATTCCTTCCTGAGGGATCGTTATCTGCTGCAACTAATGGGCGTACACCAGCATATGCACGTAAAACACGTGTAGTAGCAAGGCTTGGAGCTAATTTTTCGCCTTCTCTTATTAATAAATCTACCTCGGCGTTTGTAACCTTTAGATTGTCTATAGTATCGAAAGGAACACGATCGCTCGTAGTACCAATAACACAAACGGTATCATCTGGCACTAATATGTCGGCATTAGCAGGCTTACGACAACGATTTATAACCATATTGTTAACACGATGTCCAAATATAAGCAATGTTCCTTTGGCAGGAAACATATTAACAGTTATTCCTGCACGTTTAGCTACAAGATGCCCCCATATTCCTGCTGCATTTATTGTTAATGAGGAGTGTATATCATAAACGTCTCCTGTTAAGTTGTTACGAAGAGTTACACCTACCACTTTGTCTTGTTTTACAATAAGGTTTGTTACTTCATGGTAAGTTAGAATATCAGCTCCATGATTTCGTGCGTCAAGAATGTTAGCTGCAGTTAGGCGGAAAGGGTCGATAGAAGCATCAGGGATACGTACCGCACCTATTAGATCAGGGTTAACCGCAGGCTCTATGTGGCGCGCTTCTTCGGGATCTATGATCTCTGCGTTAATGCCAGCTTTTTGACAAGCTTCTACAAAAGTAGCCTGATAAGCCAAATCGTCTTCGGGAAGAGTGATGAAAAGTCCATCGGTTTCTTCTACGCAATGGCGTGCTACTTTGCGAAGGATCATGTTCTCTTTAATACATTCTGTAGCCGAGCTTTGATCTGTTACGGCATAACGTGCACCACTATGGAGTAATCCGTGATTACGTCCAGTAGCCCCATTAGTAAGGTCATCTTTCTCTACCAATAGTACTTTCATGCCTCGCATAGCACAATCGCGTGCTGTTCCTGCACCAGTAATACCACCGCCAATGATAATTACATCATAATGTTTAGTTGTAAAATCCTTCATTTTAAATATGTCGGTTGTTTAATAGATTATTGTTTATGTTCAACGAGACTAAGACCAGTTGTTTTTTTTTGATACGAAATATAAAACATTTCTTTGCGAAACAAAAATACAATAAGACGTTTTTATATCCAAAGAATAGCTTTATTTTTAACTATTTTTTAAGATAAGAAAGTCTTTCTTCAGTGTTCTTTTTAGCTGTTTGCGCAAACATTTCACTAAGTTATAGTAAATGTATATAGTATGTTGTATAAAAATAAGTGTTTGGTAGTGTGTCTTTAAAATGTAAAATAATATGATTTTTACGTAATGAAAGTGTTTTTTGAAGCCGTTAATATCATATAAAAAAGTTATAAAAAAGCACTATTCCCTAAAAAAGTAAATAACTTTGAGAAAAAGTATTATCTTTATTAGTACCTTTGAAAAATATATTTAGTATACTATTAAATAAATAAGAAATAAAAACTTATCTTCATATGACAAAAGAAGAAAGACATTCTATCATTTTAGATCAGCTAATAAAGAAAGATTCTGTTCTTGTTACTGATTTAGCTTCCATACTTAATGTAACCTCGGTAACAATCCGTAAGGATCTAACAGAATTAGAAATACAAGGTAAGCTATATCGTAGTCATGGTAAAGCTATTCTTATAGATCCGTTTACAATTAACCGTTCTGTTAATGATAAAGAGCGTTTATATCAAGAGGAGAAGATGTCTATAGGTTACGAAGCAGCTCAGCTTATTACTCACGACGATTCTATTTTGATAGCATCAGGTACTACGTTGCATAATTTTGCTCGTTGTATTCATCCTAAACATAGGCTAACGGCTATGACCTCTTCTACATCTATTTCGCAAATTCTATCTCAAAAAGAAGATATAGATATTATACAGTTAGGTGGAACACTTCGTCACAGTTCGTTATCAGTAGTGGGTGATTATAGCAAAATGATGTTAAGCGAGTGTTCTTTTAGTAAGCTTTTCCTTGGAGTAGATGGTATAGACTTTGATTTTGGCATTACAACAACTGATATACGTGAAGCCCGCCTTAACAAAGCCATGATGGAAGCATCTCAAAAGATTATAGTTTTGGCCGATTCATCTAAGTTTGGTAAGCGTGGCTTTGCAAAAATTTCTAATTTAGAAGAGATTGATATAATTATTACAGATGAGCATATAAAGAAGGCTGATGTATTACGCATAGAGGAGTTAGGTATAAAGCTGGTTATAGCTCGCGGTAATACACAAGTAAATAGTAAACAATAATTACCTTTTTCTTATACGAAAATTAAACAATAAAATATTTTTTAAATCAATGAAAATTCCAGATATCTTTAATGATATTCGCCCTTTTGAGCCAGAGGAGTTGCCTGCTGTGTACGATAGGTTGCTTGCTAACCAACAGTTTAGGGCTGTTTTAAGTTTTTTATATCCAGATGTACCTTTGGAAGTGATAGCACAACAGATGCGAGCTTGTAAGACTAATTTAGACTTTCAGTTAGCTTTTTGTTATAAGTTTTTGAAAGAATTGCTTGCTAAGCAAAGTACTGGTTGCGATATGGATATATCAGAGATTTCTAATAAGGAGTGTTATACTTTTATGAGTAACCACCGTGATATAGTGCTCGATTCAGCTTTATTAGATATGTTGCTCATAGAAAAGAAATTTTCTACTACTTGCGAAATAGCTATTGGAGATAATTTGCTTAGTATTCCATGGGTACTCGACATAGTACGTGTTAATAAAAGTTTTATAGTAAAGCGTGGGTTATTGGCTCGTGAGCGTTTAGCCTTTAGTCATACGCTGTCTGCCTATATGCATTTTGCTATAAAAGAGAAACATGAAAATTTATGGATAGCACAACGTGAAGGTCGCTCAAAGGACTCTAAAGATAGAACACAACGTTCTATTCTTAAAATGTTAACTCTCGCAGGAGAGGGTAGTGCTTTAGACAGGCTTAAATCTTTACGCATATCGCCATTAGCTATTTCATACGAATATGATCCTTGCGATTATCTTAAAGCTGCAGAGTATCAGGCACGGCGAGATAACATTAATTGGGAAAAAGGTCCTATGGACGATGTTATAAGTATGCGTACTGGTATAATGGGATATAAAGGTAAGATTCATTTGCATGCAGCTTGCTGTATTAACGATTACCTTGATTCTTTAAAAAAGGTAGAAATGAACAATTCTGAGCTGCTTGACACTGTAGCATTACATATAGATAAAGAGATATATCGTAATTATAAATTGTTTCCAAATAACTATATTGCTTTAGATCTATTAAATGGTTGCGAGGATTATAAGGATTATTATACGTTAGAAGAGGAGCGTAAGTTTGAGCAATATCTTAATAACCAGCTCAATAGGATAGAGATACCTAATCGTGATGAGGAGTTTTTAACTAAACGTATGCTTGAGATGTATGCTAATCCGGCTAAGAACTATTTAGACTCTATTTAGTAAACTGCTTTTTATGACTTCTGTTTTTTAATTTTATATATAAAAGTTGTTGTGCTATTTATGTTACAAAACAGCATTTATAAGTAAAAAATGAGGGTGTGCCAAAAATGGTATACCCTCTTTCTTTATAAGATATAATCTTGTTAATGTATGGTGTTTTATATACTACAACTTACCTGTTGTTCTTTTATTAGTAGTATTTTATACTAAGCATCTGTTACTTTTTATAATACTTCTTTTAAGTATTTACCCGTCAAACTTGCATTACATTTTACTATTTCTTCAGGTGTTCCTTCTGCAATGATACTTCCTCCGTTATCACCTCCCTCAGGTCCCATGTCTATAATGTGGTCAGCACATTTTATTACGTCTAAATTGTGTTCTATAACGATTATGGAATGACCACGTTCTATTAGTGCATAAAAAGCCGTAAGTAAGCGTTTAATATCATGGAAGTGTAAGCCTGTAGTGGGTTCATCAAAAATAAATAAGGTAGGCTCTATCTGTTCTTGTCCTATGAAATAAGCTAATTTTACGCGTTGGTTCTCTCCACCGGATAATGTAGAGGAACTTTGTCCCATTTTTATATATCCTAATCCGACATCTTCTAAAGGTTTTAATCGTTTAACAACCGACTTATTTTTATTTTTTGTAAAAAAGGAAATAGCCTCCGATACGGTCATTTCTAAGATATCGTATATGTTTTTTCCATTATATTTTATTTCTAAAATTTCTTTTTTGAAGCGTTTGCCGTGGCATGTTTCACATTTTAGTGTTAAGTCTGCCATGAATTGCATTTCTACTGTAGTTACTCCTGCTCCTTTACACTCTTCACATCTTCCTCCTTCTGCATTAAAAGAAAAGAATTGTGGTGTATAACCCATCTGTTTTGATAGTTTCTGATCTGCATATATTTTACGAATTTCATCGTAAGCTTTAACGTATGTAGCAGGATTAGAGCGAGTGCTTTTCCCTATAGGGTTTTGGTCGACGAGCTCTACATGCTTTATTTTTTTCCAATCTCCTTCCATGCTTGAGTATTCGCCAGGCATATCAGCAGCTTCGTCTAACTTACGTTTTAGTGCAGGGTAAAGAATTCCTTTTATAAGTGAAGATTTTCCGCTACCACTTACTCCGGTAATAGCTGTAAAAATGTTAAGAGGAATCTTTACATCAAAGCCTTTAAGATTGTTCATACGCGCACCTTTTATGTTTATGTATAAATTCCATGGGCGTCGTGTAGATGGAACTTCTATCTTCTCATTATGAGTAAGATATGCAATGGTATGCGATAGTGGATATTTCTTTAAAAGTTTGTTTATAGCATCTTTGTCGTTTAGCTTACTGTCTAACGTTTTCATGTTGCCTTCAAACACTATTTTTCCTCCCAAGTTGCCTGCATCAGGCCCCATGTCTATCAGATAATCGGCTGCTCTCATTATTTCTTCATCATGTTCTACCACTATTACCGTGTTACCACTTTTTTGTAATTCTTTAAGAACATAGATAAGGCGTTCGGTATCTCTGCTATGAAGTCCGATAGAGGGTTCATCTAAAATATAAAGAGAGCCTACTAAAGGCGAACCTAATGAGGTAGCAAGATTAATGCGCTGACTTTCACCTCCGCTTAATGTGTTAGATTGTCTGTTAAGGGTAAGGTATCCCAGTCCTACGTCTATGAGAAATTGTAGCCTATTAATTATTTCCACCAGCAGACGTTTACTTATATTTTTTTCATTATTAGGCAGCTCTAAATTGTCAAACCACTTTTTTAGTTTTATAATAGGCATATTTATTAAGTCGGTTATGGCTTTATCTGCTATTTTCACCCATGATGCTTCTTTTTTTAAGCGGTTTCCGTTGCAGTCAGGGCAAGTAGTTTTCCCTCTATACCTACTCAACATTACACGATACTGTATCTTGTACTGATTTTCTTTCAGCATTTGAAAAAAGGCATTAATGCAAAATTTGTCATGAATGTCCATGTTTTTTTCGCAAGGTAGTCCTTTCCAAAGCTGGTCTTTCTGTTTTTGTGTCAGCTTATGATACGGCTTAAAGATAGGGAAATCGTCTTTTGCAGCACGGCGGCAAAATTCTTCTTTCCATTGTTTCATCTTATCGCCATGCCAGCATTGCACGCAGCCATCGTATACAGATAGTGTGGTGTCGGGAATCACTAACCTTTCGTCTATTCCGATAACACTACCAAACCCTTCACATGTAGGACAAGCTCCTATAGGCGAGTTAAAAGAAAACATATTATCATTAGGCTCATCGAAAATAATACCATCTGCTTCAAAGCGTATAGAGAAATTGTAAATAGTTTTTGAGGGTAAAAAGAGTAATAATAGCTCTCCGTGTCCTTCAAAAAATGCTGTTTCACAAGAGTCTGTAAGTCGAGAGATATTATCTTTTGTGCCATCTAAAGAGAGACGATCTATTACAAGGAAAACATCTTTTTCATTTATATTCTTATCGTGAGACTTTTCTAAATAGTCATCTATTCTTATAAAGTCGCCATCTATATAAATGCGGTTATAGCCTTCTTGCATATTCATTTCTAACTGTTGTGTAAAAGTCCTATCTTCGGCTATATGTATAGGTGTTAAAATGCAGAATTTAGTCCCTTCTGGATATTCTTTTACCTTTTCTATTACATCTTCTATAGAGTTGTGTTTTACCTCTTTTCCGCTAATAGGACTATATGTGTGCCCTATCCTTGAAAAAAGCAAGCGTAAGTATTCATATATCTCGGTAGATGTCCCTACTGTAGACCGAGTATTCCTTGAGATAACCTTCTGCTCTATAGCTATAGCAGGAGGTAGCCCTTTAATAAAATCGACATTAGGTTTTGCCATTCTGCCAAGAAACTGCCTCGCGTATGCTGATAAGCTTTCAACGTATCTGCGTTGTCCTTCTGCATATAAAGTATCAAAAGCTAAAGACGATTTTCCTGAACCTGATACTCCTGTGATAACGATAAATTTTTCTTGTGGTAATTTTACATTTATGTTTTTTAGGTTGTTTACCTTTGCACCCTTTACCTCTATATATTTCTGCATAAAAAGATTTTGAAATCCTGTATTTAGCCCACTGTTTTTTTGTGAGTGATATGAATATTGTTTATGAAAAACAAAAGTACAAAAAAAGCGCAACATGACAAAATAGTTATTATGTCCTTGCAATATATTAAAAATCATTATTTTATAGTTTTACTAATGTTGTTTGCTTTTAGGTTTTTAAGGTATGAGATATTTGTTTTTCATTATAGCTCTATACTTTAAAAGGGAAATTTGTTAGCACTTTACAGAAAATATGTACCTTTGTTAGTGGATAAACTATGCAATATGTTTTAAGCATTAAGTATGCTTACTTTGTTTGTGCTATATCATAAAAATATAATAAAAGGCAATGAAAGCAAACTTTTTATATAAGGATCTCTCTATAAAAGAACACAATGGGCGACGTTATGTTTTAGATATACTTCGTCGTAAATATATAGCCTTAACACCAGAGGAATGGGTGCGACAAAGTTTTATACGTTTTGTCGTTGAAAAGAAAAATTATCCTCAAGCACTTTTAGCAAACGAAATTAGCCTCAACTTAGGTAATAAAAAGTTGAGAGCCGATAGTGTTTTATACGATAAAATGTTAAAGCCCCGCATGATAATAGAGTATAAAGCTCCTAAAATATCTATCACTCAAAGGGTTTTTGATCAGATTTTTAGTTATAATATCCTTCTTTCAGTGCCATATATTATAGTAACTAATGGAATAGAAATATATGTTTGCAAGCTTAATGAAAAGGAGAAAAGATATATGTTTTTAGATGATATACCATATTATGAAGAGTTGTAGAGAAATTATATTAAAACATTATTGGCACATTTATTGCAAAAGACTTATTTTAAAAACAATAAATATATAGATAATGGCTAAGAGAAAATGGATAGGTGCAGCACTTGGCTGGATACTTTCAGGTGGTAATATATTAGGAGCTTTGGCAGGTTACTGTATCGGTAGCCTGTTAGCAGATGCAGCAAAAGGGGCAGACGGCAAAGTTAATAATAGCGGTTATGACGGAGAATCGTCGGCAGAAAATTATAGAGAAACATCTTTTGAAGAGATGCGCAACTCTTTTCTCTTTTCCCTGCTTGTGCTATCTTCTTATGTCATTAAGGCAGATTCTAAGGTTATGCATTCTGAAATGGAATATGTTCGTAAGTTCCTTCGTTATAATTTTGGTGATGAAGCTGTTTTGCAAGGTGAGATTATTCTTAAACGTCTTTTTGAAAAAATGGATAATGAAGGTATGCTTGCTTTTAAGAATGTTATCCATAGAAGTTGCATGGAAATATCGTTTAACATGAGTGAAGAGCAGCGCCTTCAGCTTCTCGATTATCTTATAATGATAGCCAAAGCAGACGGAACGGTGTCTTTTCAGGAAGTAGAGGTATTAAAGGATATAGCCCTTCATCTTCATCTTAGCGTGCAAGATGTTGAATCTATGCTAAATATGGGGTATTCATACGAGGGAAAGCAAAAATATTCATCTTCGAAAGCGGATCTTAATGTATATTATAAGATATTAGGAATATCACCTTCGGCAACGGATAAAGAGGTAAAAGACGCTTACCGCAAAATGGCTCTTAGGCATCACCCAGACCGTGTGGCATCGCTTGGTGAGGATATAAGGAAAGCCGCAGAAGTTAAATTTCAAGAGATAAACGCAGCTAAAGAAGCTATATATAAAGCAAGAAATATATAGTATATGGGCGTCTTTTATGTTTAGGAAGGGGAAAAGATGTCTATACACTGGAAAACTTATGCTTCTTTGTAAGAAAAAGGTCTGCTTTCTTTATGGTAAAAATCATGTATAGAAAAGAAAAATAACCTATTTTTGGTTTAAAAATAGGTTAAAAATGAATCAAAAATAACTTATTTTTAATCTTTAAGTATGTTTCTCTTTTCTGAAAAATCTTATTTTTAAGAATGTAGAAGATGGCTTTTCTAATAGTCTTTTTTGTTAGTTAATTTGGTAACAGCTATACTGTCAATAGACTTTATATAGTTGTCGAAGTGTTTGTTAAGTAATGTTTCTTCGTTATCATTGATATGTAGGCTTGTGCTATTTTTGCGTTGGCGTGCCTTTGTTCCAAGTAGCGAGCGAATGATAAAGCCCATTGTAAGTTTGGAAGAGTCGTGGTTAAGCGTAAATACTTCTATATTGTTTTCATTAAGGGTTTTGGTTATTAGTTTTGCTTTTATAAGGTCGTTAATAGAGCGCATAATCTGTGTATAAGTATAGCTTGTTAGTTGTTGTAGCAATTGAGCGTCAGTAGGTCCTTCCGCGTTCATTTGTCTACGCCCCATAATGCTCATTATAACGCAGGCTTTGCGTAGCTTTTCTCGTGGGCTATCCTTACGCATCTCGCCGATATATCTTCCGTCTGTAAGCTCCTGATTAGCTCGTCCTAACTCAGCAAAGCCTATACAGATATACCATGAAAGCTGTAGCCATAACATAAGTAGGGGTAAGGCAGCTAAAGAGCCATAAATGAGATTATAACTTGCAAAAAACACTTGGCAATGTATGTAGATACTTTGTATAATAATAATGCTGAATGCAGCCATTAAAGCAGGAATAAATATCATAGATACACGCACTTTAGTGTTAGGTAAGAGCGTGTACATAGAGATGAAGAGAAGTGTTAGTATAGATAGAGGTAGCATAAAGCTGATAAGCTCTTGCAAGATAGGCGTGAGAAGTTGGAACTCTGGAAGATGTCCTATTACAGATTGAAAGAAAATGCTAAGCCCGGAAAGTAAGATTAATGTAAGAGGCAGGAATATCAGTATAGAGACATAATCGGTAATAGCCCTACCCATGCTACGTTCTTTCTTTACTCCCCAAATGCCATTAAAGACAGCTTCTATGTTGTTAAAGAGCGATATTACAGAATATAGCATCCATACTAAGCTAATGCCAAGGATAACACCAGTATGGGTATAGTTGATATACGATTTTGCTAAGTTTAATACTACTTTAGCAGTATTAGGCTGATTAGCAAAGAGCTGTCTACACCATTCTACGATATAGTCCTCAAATCCGAACCCACGTGCGATAGCTAAGATAGCAGCAAACATAGGTACAAGTGCCATCAGGGTGTTGTATGTTAATTGTGCAGCATATCCCCAATGGCGTTCTACGAAAAGTCCGTTAAACACAAGATATAGCCTTTGAGCTATATATATTAAAGGATTATCCTTAAAACGTACATAGGAATGTCTCCATATTTGGCGTTTAAAGAAGAAGATTAGCTTATTGATAGTTATAGCTTTTTTTGCCATTATATATTTGTATGTCTTGTGGTTATTTTACTGATTGATTAAAAGTTATATTGAAATCCGATGGAAGCATATTCCTTAAACTGCCAAAAGCCATGATTATTATCACGAGCCACACCGTCATCGAAGCGCGGATATATAAATAGCTGTGTAGAAATATATCTGTTGAATTTGAATGAAATGAGGTTTTCCCATTCTATTTCTGTACGTGAATAGGTGGTATATCCGTAAAGGCGAGTACGCCATAAAAGCATTTCGAGTATTTTCCAGTCTAACTGTATATTAAATTCAGAACCTATATCGTTAAGAACATGTTTGTTTGTCCCTATTCCTAAACGTGATGAGAGGTCTAAAAGTCTGGTATATTTCATGTTGTATGCCAAAGGCGCTATATGTATGTTTCCTTTTAAATGATGATTAGCCCAGTCTATGGAATAGTCCATACCGAGAGATAAATTTAAGTTGAATGGTGCAAGAAAGTCTGAATATACTTTAGGGTCGTTGGCTTTATATGAGTGTGCAAACTGCGTGTTGGCAATGATCTGCACAGAGTAATACCAACGCTTTGTAGCTTGTAATCCGAATTTTGATGTAAGACGTATAAGGTCGTTTGTAGTTTTTACTCTGTGTAAGGAGTCTGACCGTGTGCTTTGAATGCCGAAACGCATTTCAAGAAAATTATCCCACTTTATTTTTTGTTTGTTATTATAGTTGGCTTGCATACTTATAGCTCCCAAGGCAGAATAGTTGCTTTCACCTCCTTGAAACCAATTGTCGGTAACAATGTTCTGCATCATCTGTAAAGAATAATCGCCTTTGAAAGCCCAGAAATTAGGCTTCTTTATCATGACTTTTATGGGGGCTGCTATAGGCTCTGGAGTTTTCTCCTCTGCTTTTTTTACTATTTCAGCATCATGATGAATAGTAACCCTAAGATTGTCAATAGTGTTAATATCTTTTGTTAGCTTAGTAGAGGAGTTTTCTACGAGATAAGGGCGTTGTAAGTAAATATTAAGCAGTGTGTTGTCAAAGCTGGAGAGTGTGTTATTTGGTGCAAACGACTTATGTATAATGTCGTGGTAAAAAGTAGTAGGCATAAATAGCCTCACTTCTTTATATTTTATTTTATCTTTAGGCGATAAGCTAAAGTTTTTACTATATAATATTGTGTCCCTTTTTGCTTGTAGAGAGTCGATGTATTGTAGGTAAATGTCTTTAGTAGGGGTTTTTATAGGTGCAGTAGTAGTGGCTTGTGCGAAGCCATATAATAAGATTAAGAAAAGGAAAGTTATAGCTGTTAGAAAACGTTTCATGTTGACTTTGAAATATTTTGATTAAAATAAAAAGAATCTCTTGTTTGCAAAATTACAATTCTTTTTTAATCTATGCTATATAAAAGGCATGTAAAAAGATATAATTTATATAGGTAGTAATGACTGTTTAGAAGTTATTTTCTTGTGAAATAGCTTTATTTGTTTTGTTGTAATGTTTTCTTTTGTGAGAAAAATATAGATATGAAACGATTAATACACATATTTTTGTATCTTTGCACTTTAGTTTGGGGCAATTATGCCTTTATACTTATAAACTTAAAAAATATCTATCGTGGCTGAAACAAAGTATATTTTCGTAACAGGTGGTGTTGTTTCTTCTTTAGGGAAGGGAATTATATCTTCGTCAATAGGTAAGCTCCTACAGGCAAGAGGCTATAATATTACAATTCAAAAGTTTGATCCATATATCAATATCGATCCCGGAACATTAAATCCTTATGAGCATGGAGAGTGTTATGTAACCGTTGATGGTATGGAGACAGATCTTGACTTAGGGCACTATGAGAGATTTACCGATATTAAAACGACTAAGGCTAACTCGATGACAACGGGTAGAATCTATAAAAGTGTTATAGATAAGGAGCGTCGTGGCGATTATTTAGGTAAGACCATTCAGGTGGTACCTCATATCACAGATGAGATAAAGCGTAACATAAAGATGTTAGGCAAGAAGAAGCATTACGATTTTGTTATTACAGAGATAGGAGGTACTATTGGCGATATAGAGTCGGCACCTTTCTTAGAAGCTATTAGGCAGATGAAATGGGAGCTTGGTAAGAGAGCCATAAACCTACATTTAACATACGTACCTTATCTTAAAGCAGCAGGAGAGCTTAAAACAAAGCCTACACAGCATAGTGTAAAAGAGCTGCAAAGTGTAGGTATACAGCCTGATATACTTATTCTTCGCACCGAGTTACACCTTGACGAGTCTCTTAGAAAGAAGGTGGCAGCTTTTTGTAATGTCGATTTAGACTGTGTCGTTCAGAGCGAAGATTTGCCAAGTATATATGAAGTGCCTTTAAAGATGTTAGAGGAAGGGCTTGATGTGGCTATATTACGTAAGTGTGGTGAGCCTATAGGACCTACACCAGAGTTAGGTCCATGGAAAGCCTTTCTTGAGCGTAGGCGTAAGGCAAAGAAAGAAGTACATATAGGGTTGGTAGGCAAATACGATTTACAAGATGCTTATAAGAGCATTCGTGAAGGGCTTTTGCAAGCAGGTACTTATAATGATTATAAGACTGTGCTTACTTTTATCAATTCCGAAGAGCTTACCCAAGATAATGTAGCAGAGCATCTGAAGGGGCAAGATGGTATAGTGATATGTCCTGGTTTTGGGCAGCGAGGAGTTGAAGGAAAGATAGTTGCAGCTCATTATACCCGTACTCATGATATTCCTACTTTTGGTATATGTTTAGGTATGCAGATGATGGTTATAGAGTTTGCACGTAATGTTTTAGGTTATAAGGACGCTAACTCACGTGAGATGGACGAGAAGACCAAGCATAATGTAATAGACATTATGGAAGAGCAAAAGAACATAACCAGTATGGGAGGTACAATGCGTTTAGGGGCTTATGAATGTGTTTTGAAACAAGGTTCGCGTACATTTAATATATATAAGCAAGAATACATACAGGAACGTCATCGCCATCGTTACGAATTTAATAGCGATTATATAAAGGAATATGAGCGTAACGGCATGAACTGTGTAGGAAAAAATCCTGAGAGCGAATTAGTGGAAATAGTGGAAATACCAAGTTTGAAGTGGTATATAGGTACACAGTTTCACCCAGAATATCAGTCTACAGTGCTAAACCCGCACCCTCTTTTTGTAGATTTTGTAAAAACAGCAATTGAAAATAAGAAATAAGAATAATGGATAAAAACACTATTACAGGCTTTGTCCTAATGGCGTTAGTGCTTTTTGGCTTTGCTTGGTGGCAACAGCCTTCAAAAGAACAGATAGCACAACAGAGAAAACAATTTGTAGCCGACTCTATAGCTACTGCTAAAAAAGCACAAAAGGATAAAGAAGATAGCTTTAAGGCAGAGCAAGTAAAGCAAGCTGTAGCTTTAGACACAACAAAGCTTTTTTATGAAGCGTTGAAAGGAAAAAAGCAGGATATAGTCTTAAAAAATAACAATGTGGCTCTTACGTTAAGCAGCAAGGGAGGTGTTGTTACAAAGGCTATTATAAAAAACTATGTAGGGCATAATATAGCTGTTAAGGATGGATCAAAGGATTTGCCGTATGTAACCCTTTTTGATAGTAATGATCAGAGTCTTAACTTTGCTTTAGCAGCAAAGGCTAATAATATAGAGACAAAAGATCTTTATTTTACTCCTACTAATCAGACCGATTCTACTGTAACTTTTACAGCAAATGCAGCACAGGGAAAATCATTGACATTAACTTATAAGTTAGGTAAAGACTATCTGTTGCATCTTAGCGTTAAGGCGCAGGGCGTAGAAGGGTTATTTAGTCCTACTAATAATCAGATGGAGGTAGAGTGGCTTGATAAGGTGCGGCAGCAGGAGCGTGGCTTTTCTTTTGAAAATCGCTATGCAACGCTTACGTATAAGAAGAGCGAAGGAGGTACAAGTTACCTAAGTGAGGGGGCTGAAAAAGAAGAAACTACAGAGGAAACTACAGACTGGGTAGCTTTTAAAAATCAGTTCTTTTCGGCTGTTATGATTTCTAAAGACAACTTCTCTTCAGGTGCTAAGCTAAAGAGTGTGCCACAAGATAAATCTTCTGGCTATCTAAAGCAGTATGAAGCTAATATGAAAACAGCTTTCGATCCCAGTGGAAAGAAGCCTTCAGAGTTTGAGTTTTATTTTGGACCAAACGACTTTCGTAAGCTGCAAGCAGTAGAGGCAGAGAGCACTTTTGGTAAAAATCTTGAGATGCAACGTTTGGTTTACTTAGGCTGGCCACTGTTCCGTATCATTAATCGTTGGTTTACTATATACGTGTTCGATTTTCTGAGCAAGCTGTTCCCTATGGGTATAGTATTAATACTAATTACTTTGCTGCTTAAGGCCATTACTTATCCTATGGTAAAAAAGAGCTATATGAGCTCTGCAAAGATGCGCGTATTAAAGCCAAAACTCGATGAGGCTACTAAGCAGTATAATGGTAAAGAAGATCAGATGAAGAAGCAGCAGGCTATGATGCAGATGTATTCAGAGTATGGTGTTAGCCCGCTCTCGGGCTGTTTGCCAATGCTTATACAAGCACCTATATGGATAGCTATGTTCAACTTTGTTCCTAATGCTATACAGCTGCGTGGTGAAAGCTTCTTATGGATGAAGGACTTAAGCACGTATGACCCAATTGTAGAGTGGGGGCATAATGTTTGGTTGATAGGCGATCATATCTCGCTTACTTGTATTTTATTCTGTGCAGCTAACTTGCTTTATTCTTGGTTTACTATGCAGCAACAGAAAGACCAGATGGTAGGCTCGCAAGGCGATCAGATGAAGATGATGCAATATATGATGCTATTTATGCCACTGTTCTTCTTCTTTGTTTTTAATGATTACTCTTCAGGATTAAATTTCTATTATTTTGTTTCACTATTCTTCTCTGCAGCTATTATGTGGGCTCTTCGTAAGACTACAAATGAAGAAAAGCTGTTAGCTTATTTGGAAAACAGAAGGAAAGAGAACAAAAATAATCCTAAGAAGAAGATGGGCGGCTTAGCTGCTCGTATGCAAGCCTTGCAGGAGCTTCAGGCAAAAAAGCAGGAAGATATTAGGCGTAGGCAAGAGGAACTTAATAAAAGAAAAAAATATTAATATCTAATCTGATATTTTTCTATGTTATGAATAAAGGAATAATAATTGCTATGACTGCGGCTTTATTATCAGGAGGAAGTATGGCTAAAGCGCAAAATGTTAATATAGGAAGGAGCGAAATATCTCTTTCGAGTAATGTGATGACACCAGAAGTGTTATGGGCAATGGGCAGGATTACCTCTGCCCAGTCGTCGCCAAATGGTAGACAAGTGGTGTATCAGGTAGGTTATTATAGTGTGAAGGAAAATAAGGGGCATCAAGTTATCCGTGTAATGGATGCCGATGGAAAGAATGACCGCTTATTAACAAAGTTGTCAAGCAACGAGACTGACCCTATATGGATAGATAATAACACTATAGCTTATCTTTCTAAAGGGCAGTTGTGGGTGATGAGTGCTAATGGTGATAATAGGAAGCAGTTGTCCCATTCTTCTATTGATATAGAAGGTTTTAAGTTTTCACCTGACCGAAAGCATGTAGTTCTTCTAAAAAGCATACCCTATTATGGTACGATAAAAAAGAATCCTGCTGACCTTCCTAAAGCCTCTGGTATGGTAATAACAGATATGAACTATCGACACTGGGACCATTATGTGCAGACTAATACACACCCTTTCTTATCTGAAGTAAGTGATAAGGGAGTATCTGAGGGTATAGATATTATGGAAGGTGAGCCTTTTGAGAGCCCTTTAGCACCTTTTGGAGGCATAGAGCAGATAGCTTGGAGCAAGGACTCAAAGAAGATAGCTTATACTTCTCGCAAGCGTGAAGGTGTTAAGTATGCAATATCTACAGATGCGGATATATATTTATATGATATTGCTACTAAAAACACTGTAAATCTTTGCAAGCCAGTAGGGTATAAAGAGCCGGAGATAGATGCTACAAAGAGTATGCGCGCCCAAAAAGTAAACAGCCAAAGTGGCGATATGCAGGTGGGTTATGATGTTAATCCTCAGTTTTCGCCAGATGGTAGATATATTGCTTGGCAGAGCATGAAGAATAATGGTTATGAGAGCGATCGTAATCGTCTTTGCGTAATGGAGTTGGCTACAGGAAAGAAAGTTTATGTTACAGAGAAGTTCGATTCTAATGTAGATGGTTTTACATGGGCTGCTAATTCTAAAGACTTGTACTTTTATGGTTGCTGGCATGCATGTGTAAACCTTTATCAAACCAATTTGAAAGGTGAAGTTAAGCAGCTTACCACAGGTCAGCACGATTATACAAGTGTGGCTCTTTTAGGTGATGCTGGAAAGAAGCTTTTGGCAATAAGGCAGAGTATGTCTGCACCAGCAGATATATATGTAGTAACTCCTTCTAAAAAGGAAAAGGCAAGTGTGCAAACACAGATAAGTTTTGAAAACAAACATATCCTTGATCAGCTTGCAAAAGCTAATGTAACTGATCGTTGGGTTAAAACTTCTGACGGTAAGGATATGCAGGTATGGGTAATCACTCCTCCTAATTTTGATGCAAGTAAAAAGTATCCTACATTATTATATTGTGAGGGGGGACCGCAGAGCCCTGTATCTCAGTTTTGGAGCTATCGTTGGAATTTTCAGATGATGGCAGCAAATGGGTATGTTATAATTGCGCCTAACAGGCGTGGCTTGCCGGGATATGGCAGCAAATGGAATGAAGAGATTTCAGGCGATTGGACAGGTCAGTGTATGAGCGACTATTTATCTGCCATAGACGATGCCGCAGCACATTTGCCTTATGTGGATAAAGATCGTCTTGGAGCAGTAGGTGCTTCTTTTGGAGGCTTCTCCGTTTATTATTTAGCGGGTCATCATAATAAACGCTTTAAGTGTTTTATCTCGCATGATGGTGCTTTTAATCTTGAGAGTATGTATACCGATACAGAGGAAGTCTGGTTTAGCAATTGGGAGTATGATGATGCTTATTGGAATAAGGATCGTACAGAAGCTGCAAGAAGAACATACGAGAACAGTCCTCACTTAAGTGTGGATAAGTGGGATACACCTATACTTTGCATTCATGGAGAAAAGGATTATCGTATAAATGCTAATCAGGGTATGGGGGCTTTTAATGCTGCTCGCTTGCGTGGTATACCAGCCGAATTACTACTTTTCCCTGATGAAAATCATTGGGTGTTGAAGCCACAGAACGGCATATTATGGCAACGTACTTTTAAGAATTGGCTTGATAGATGGTTAAAGAAGTAAAAAGAGAAACAAAACAGAATATTAATATAGACAACTAATAAAAAGATAAATATGTCAGATCCAAACCAAAAAACAACACTTAGAGATTCTGCTGGAATCCGTTGGACAGCACTTCTTCTTTTAGCACTTGCTATGTTTTGTGCTTATATTTTTGTAGACATCTTGTCGCCTATAAAAGACTTAATGGAGAGCCAGCGCGGCTGGAGTTCTAAAGCATTTGGAACTATGCAGGGGTCAGAAACTTTTCTTAATGTTTTTGTGTTTTTCCTTATTTTTGCAGGTATTATACTTGATAAGATGGGGGTACGTTTCACTGCATTGCTTTCAGGCTTGGTAATGCTTTGTGGTGCATGTATAAAATATTATGCTATAAGTGAAGGGTTTAAAGGTAGCGGCTTAGACCACTGGTTTACAGCTAATCTTAACTATATACCTGTTTTCGACCAACTTGGAGTGTCGCCTTTTTATGAAGGAATGCCCGCATCGGCAAAGGTTTCTTCTATAGGTTTTATGCTTTTCGGTTGTGGAACAGAGATGGCAGGTATTACTGTTTCACGAGGTATAGTGAAATGGTTTAAAGGTAGAGAAATGGCTTTAGCCATGGGTTCAGAAATGGCATTGGCTCGTTTAGGTGTTGCTACTTGTATGATCTTTTCTCCTTTCTTTGCAAAGTTTGGCGGAAACATTGATGTATCTCGTTCGGTAGCCTTTGGTGTAGTGCTTATTTGCATTGCTTTGATGATGTTTGTTGTTTACTTCTTTATGGATAAGAAGCTCGATAGTCAGACTGGTGAGGCAGAAGAACAAGACGATCCCTTTAAGCTCAGCGATCTTGGTAAGATATTAAGCTCTATGGGCTTTTGGTTAGTATCATTACTTTGTGTGCTTTACTATTCTGCTATCTTCCCATTCCAGAAGTATGCTGTAAATATGCTTCAGTGTAATCTTACTTTTAAGCCAGTGCCAGCAGACTCGTTTTGGGCTTCCAGTACGGTAACCTTTGTGCAATATGGCTTGATGTTAGTTATTGCTGCTACAGCTTTTATGTTCAATTTTATGAAAAATAAGAGTGTGAAGTATGGTGTTCTTTGTCTTTCTGTATGCTCTTTAGTGGCATATTGCTATATGGGGTATATGCGACAGTCTGCAGAAACAATATTTGCCGTGTTCCCATTGTTAGCAGTTGGTATAACTCCTATACTTGGTAGCTATGTAGACCATAAGGGTAAGGCTGCCTCTATGCTTGTGTTAGGCTCTATATTGTTAATAGCTTGTCATCTTACATTTGCTTTTGTGCTTCCTATGTTTAGGGGTAATGATGTAGGTGGAGTTATAGTAGCTTATCTGACAATACTTGTTCTTGGAGCTTCTTTCTCACTTGTACCTGCTTCTTTATGGCCATCTGTTCCTAAACTGGTAGATGCTAAGATTATAGGTTCGGCATATGCTTTAATCTTTTGGATACAGAACATAGGCTTATGGTTAATACCTTTGCTCATAGGTAATGTTCTCGATGCTACTAACGTGGGTATTACAGATCCTACAAAGCTCAATTATACTTCTCCTTTACTTATGTTAGCCGGGCTTGGAGTAGCAGCTTTGGTTATTGGATTGTTCTTAAAAGTGGTAGACAAGAAGAAGCATTTAGGTCTTGAAGATCCAAATATAAAAGCGTAAGCGCGCTTTTAAGTGTATAAAAAGTTAAGGGTATTTCCTTTGAGAGGAGATACCCTTTTAATGCTTTAAAAAGGCATTAGTATAACAGAAAGATTGCTTTTTAGCTGTTATTATGCTTGATATTAATATATAAATAAATATTGAAAACTTTGGACATCTAACTATTAATTGTTACATTTGCATATATAAGTTGGGACGGCAGATGATGGTCTTTAGGCTTATATTTACAAGCATTTATTATATAAAGAGATACTTCTAAAAACATAAAACGTATGCAAAACATATTTCGAGGATTAGGTATAGCTCTTATTACACCTTTTAAGAAAGATGGAAGTGTGGATTATAAAGCCTTAAAAAGTTTAGTCGATTACCAGATATGTAACGGAGCCGACTTTATAGTTATCCTTGCAACAACAGGTGAAACGCCATGCTTGGAAAAGGGTGAGAAAGACGAAATTACTAAAACGGTCATAGACGTAGTAAAAGGGCGTGTACCTATATTGAAATATTGTGGAGGAAACAATACCGCAGCAGTTGTGCGTGAAATAAAAGAGTCTGATTGGTCAGGTATAGATGGTATATTAAGTATTTGTCCTTATTATAATAAGCCGAGTCAGGAAGGACTGTATGAACATTTTAAAGCAATAGCCAATGCAAGCAAATTGCCCATAGTGCTTTATAATGTACCGGGAAGAACAGGCGTTAATATGACGGCAGAAACAACTATAAGGATAGCTAATAGCTTCTCTAATGTGGTAGCTATCAAGGAGGCTTCAGGTAGCTTAGAGCAAGTAGATGAAATTATAAAATATAAGCCAGATAACTTTGAAGTTCTCAGTGGTGATGATGCTCTTACTTTCCCTATGATAGTGAGCGGAGCAGTAGGGGTTATATCTGTTATAGGTAATGCTTTGCCTAAGGAGTTTTCGCGTATGATACGTTTAGAGCTTAATGGTGAGTTTGAGGCGGCTCGTGCAATACATCATAAGTTTACCGAGCTTTATAAGCTACTTTTTGTAGATGGAAATCCTGCTGGTTGTAAAGCTTTGTTAAACGATATGGGAATGATAGAGAATATACTTCGTTTACCATTAGTACCTACTCGTATAGAGACAAAGCAAAAGATGAATGACATCTTAAAGGGGCTGAGGCTATAAGTAATGTAAGAGCAATATTGTGTTTATGGGTGATAAAAAGCGATAAAAAGGCTAACCCTTTGAAATATATTTAATACCTTTGTAAGCTGTTAAAACAGAAATCTAACTAAAAGTATTCTGCGGGGCATTGTATATATAGCCTCAAAAGTGGAGTTTTTTATTGGATAGGGATATGTTTTTGTATATACTTTCTTTGTTTAATACATAAGAAAGAAGGGAAGATGTGCCTATAAGTCAATAAGAAAAACCATTTTAAGTTATCTCCCTGCGTTTAGTTATGAATAAAGCTTAATTTATAAAAGGTCTTATAATATAATATTTAGTTTTCTTATAATAAAAATATAATGGATAACCGTTTTCAGTTTTTTGATGTTATAAAAGGAATAGCTATTTTAGGTGTAGTCTTATTTCATATAGGTTTGCTTAATTATGGTTACTTAGGAGTGGATGTGTTTTTAGTTATTAGCGGCTATTTAACAACTATAAGTCTTCTAAAATATAAGTCAATGAATGGGTCGAACTATTCTAATTTTATAAAGAGAAGGATAACAAGACTTGCCCCTATGTCATTAATAGCAATAGCCATATCATTATTTATTTGCTATTTTGTTATGGTACCTGCCGACTTTAAGCTATGTAGTGAAATGGTTGTAGGTAGTAGTATCTTTATGGGTAATGTAGTGCAATATATTACAAGTAGAGATTATTGGGACTCAATAAATGATTTTAAGCCATTAATGCACCTTTGGTATGTTGGATTAATCTTCCAGTTTTATATTTTATTTCCTATAATATTTATAGTTAAAAATAGTAAAAATCGGGGGGGGCGAATGCTGGAGTTATTTCTTTGGATAATATTTATAGCCTCTATAGCTTTTTATCTTATACCTATAGGAGAAGATGAGATAGATACTTCTGTAAAATTTTATTTATTACCAGCAAGGTTATTTGAGTTTGTAGCAGGGAGCATAGTGGCTTTTAATTATAGAAAGGAAAAGGCTTGTAATAGCTTAACAAAATATGTTTTATTTATATTAATAGCATTAATATTAATAATATCGATTAATTTTGAAATAGATGCAAAGAAAATACGCCTTATAATAGCAGTGGCCTTAACTACAGGTTTATTGATATTAAAGGAAAGAGATAAAAGGTTATTAGAAAGCTATAAGCTGCCAGCAATAGCAAAATTAGGAGTTGCCAGTTATAGTATATATATTTTTCATCAAGTTATTATAGCATTATATAGATATATAGTAAATTACGATTTTAGCATAACAGAATATTTAGGACTATTCTTTATGTCCATTATAATAGGATTGATATGTTATAAGTATATAGAGAAGCCATTATCTGACATTGCGCGTACTAAAAAAGGAAGTAATTATATCATCATTTTTTCTATAGTGTTAGCAATAATGTTGATAGCAGTAGGAGCTTATGTGTATAATAAGAAAGGTGTGATGAGGGACGTTCCTCAGCTTAACATATATAAAAATGATCCTTCAAGCTGGGAGCAACAAGGATATAACGAACGTATAAATAAGTTTAATAAAGATTTCCCAGCTAATGGTAGGAAAAATATTTTAGTTTTTGGCGATTCTTATGGACGCGATTGGATTAATATAATGTTAGAAAGCAATATAGATACCACAAAATATAATATATCTTATCATGGAATAGATGTAGATAGTAGTGCTATAGCAAGAGCTAAAAAGGCTAATGTTATTTTTGTAGCAAACTCTAATGAGCTAAAAGTGTTTTATTATATGTTACCATATTTTTACGATAAAAAGTTTTGGCGCGTTGGTTATAAAAAGTATTATTCGTCTATTGGTCCAATGTATAATAATATCTTTAGAGATAAAAACTATTATAAGAGGCATGTTGTAGAGCCTGAAAGAAGTAGGGAAATAAATGATATAGAAAGAAAATTATATAGAAGTAGATATATAGATATGATGGGTGTGTTAAAAAACAAAGATGGCGAAATAACCGTATTTACACCAAATCATAAGTTTATATCCCACGATGGCTTACATCTTACAAAAGAAGGTGCCAAATATTATGCAAAAAAGCTTAATGTTAAGAAATATTTGTGAGAAGATTAGTAAAAAGATAATATAAAAAACGGTTTAATAAAATGAAAGTGCAAGTACCCCCCCCCAGTTCTGTTACAGATAGTTATGTAAAACATGAGAGAAGTTCTAATTTGGAACTATATAGGATAATAGTGATGTTGCTTATAGTGATGCATCATTATGTTGTAAATTCCGATTTAGTACATGTTATGGAGCAGTATCCAACAGCTATAAAAAGTATATATTTATATATCACCGGAGCATGGGGCAAAACAGGTATAAACTGTTTCGTACTTATAACAGGCTATTTTATGTGTAAATCGCATATAACGTTACATAAGTTTTTAAAGCTAATACTGCAAATGGAGTTTTATAGTATTATAATAGGAAGTATCTTTCTAATTACAGGATATTCTACTTTTTCTTTGCAAGGATTAATAGATATGGTAAACCCTATCGGTGGTATAAGTAGGAATTTTTCTGCTTGCTTTATAATATTTTTTCTTTTCATTCCTTTTCTTAATGCATGCATTAATAATATAAGCCAGCGACAACATTTAGCTTTATTATCATTATGTGTTTTTACATATACTATCTTAGGAACAGTGCCTTTTATAAATGTGGAGTTCAACTATATTACGTGGTTTTCAGTATTATATGTTATAGCTTCATATATACGAAAATATAAAATACCGTATAACGATAATTTTAGGGTATGGGCTATAGCAACAATGGCTTTCATAGTGATTTCTGTTGTGAGCATGTTTTTTATTCTTTATTTATATAGCACATTGGGTAAGTCTGCAACTATGGGGTTTGTAATTTTCTTTGTTTCTGAAACTAATAAGGCTTTAGCTCTTGCAGTAAGTATATGTTCCTTTATGATGTTTAAAAATTTACCATTAAAACATAGTCGTGTCATAAACACTATAGCTTCTTGTACGTTTGGTGTGTTGCTAATACACGCTGCTTCTCGTGATATGCGTCGTTGGCTATGGCATGATGTATGTAATAATGTAGGAATGTATTATCAAAGCGGCATTTATATTCATGCTATAGTAATACCTATTATAGTGTTTTGTTCTTGTGCTTTAATAGATTATATCAGACAAAAGACAATAGAGAAAGCTTTGATTAATATTGTTTTTAATATAATATCACATAACAAGATATTGACAAAATATTTAAAAATAAATGGATGAAAAATTGATTACAGTAACATCACCACTATTACCAAAACTTGAAGATTTTAATCTTATGCTTAAAGATATTTGGGATAGTAAGTGGATAACTAATAACGGCTTGTTTCATCAACGTTTAGAGGACGCTTTATGCGAATATCTGAAAGTGCCTTATATTAGCTTGTTTACCAATGGTACGTTGCCGCTTATTACAGCTTTACAAGCATTGCATATTACAGGCGAGGTAATTACCACTCCTTATAGCTTTGTAGCCACTACCCATGCTTTATGGTGGAATGGTATTAAGCCGGTGTTTGTAGATATAGACCCACATACAGGCAACATTGATCCTAATAAGATAGAAGCTGCCATTACCCCACGTACTACAGCCATATTACCAGTGCATGTTTATGGAAAGCCTTGCGATGTAGAAGCCATTCAGAGTATAGCCGACAAGTATGGCTTAAAAGTGATTTACGATGCTGCACATGCCTTTGGTGTAGAGGTGAATGGTGAGAGTCTTATAAATGCAGGAGATGTTGCAACGCTCAGCTTTCATGCCACAAAAGTATATAATACTATAGAGGGAGGAGCTATGGTAATGCATGACGCCAAGCTGAAAAAACGCATTGATTATCTAAAGAATTTTGGTTTTGCAGGCGAAACGGAGGTTGTGGCTCCGGGCATTAATAGTAAGATGGACGAGATGCGCTCTGCTTATGGCTTGCTTAATCTGCAACAGGTAGATGCAGCCATTGCTGCTCGTAGAGAGGTAGCAGTAGCTTATCGCGAAGCGTTAAGAGACGTAGCAGGAATAACATTTTGGGACGATATGCCAAAGGTGAAGCACAACTATTCTTATTTCCCCATTTTTATAGATGCTGCGCTGTATGGTATGACTCGAGATGAGCTATACCTTAAACTAAAGCAACATAATATCCTTGCCCGTCGCTACTTTTATCCGCTAATAAGCAGTTTTTCTACCTATCGAGGTTTAGAGAGTGCCTCTGCAGACAACTTACCAATAGCTACTCATCTTGCAAACACTGTTATATGTTTGCCTATGCATCATGCATTATCACAAGAAGATGTACAAAGGGTTATAGAAGTAGTAAAAAGATAAATGTAGTATAAGAATTATTTAAGATATAGCTATAAAAAAAAGGAATGAAACAAAAAAGACTGATGCTGTTGGGTGGATTAAGCTACCTGCTCCCTGTTATAAGAGAAGCTCATAATATGGGTATATATGTTATTACAGCCGATTATTTACCCAATAATATCGCTCATAAATATTCTGATGAATATTGTAATGTTAGTATTATAGATAAAGAAGAAGTACTGAAGAAGGCTCAAAGTTTGCAAATAGATGGTATTATGTCGTTTGCAGTAGATCCTGGTGTTGTTTCAGCAGCGTATGTTGCAGAGAAAATGCAATTACCTTTTCAGTGTTCATATAAGGCTGCTACTATTTTACAAAATAAGCATTTGTTTCGTCAGTTTCTTGCAGAAAATGGTTTTAATAGTCCTAAAGCAAAAGGATATAACAATGTCAATGAAGCCTTAGAAGACGTTGACTTTTTCTCTTGGCCTGTTATTGTAAAACCTGTAGATTCTGCAGGAAGCAAAGGAGTAAGCAAGGTTGAAAGGAAAGAGGATTTATCTGAAGCTATATCTTATGCCCTATCAGAAGCACATAATGGTTATTTTATAATAGAAGAATTTTTAGAAAAGGAGGGCAATTCTTCTGGGATAGAGGCTTATATACAAGGAGAACAAGTCCTTTGTAATGATTTATATGATCAGCTTTTTGATGATAATGCAGTTAATCCGTTTACACCATCTGCAGAAATATGGCCTTCCTCTATGCCCTTAAATTATCAATGTGAGATAAAAGAAGAATTAAAAAGATTATTTATATTGCTTAATGTCCGTACAGGTATATTTAACGTTGAATGTCGTGTAAGTACAAATGGTAAGGCTTATCTTATGGAAGTTTCTCCACGAGGTGGGGGAAACCGTATAGCAGAGTTGCAAGATATGGCTACAGGACAGTCTTTAATATCTGCTGAAATTTGTAAAGCAGTATCTTTGCCTTTACCAAAAATAGAATCTCCTTCTTATAAAGGTGCGTGGTGTAATTATGTTTTACATTCTTCTAAACCAGGTATTTTAGGTTCAATAGATTTTGATAAAGATTTCTTGCATAAATATGTTAAAGACGTTTCTTTAACAGTAAAACAAGGAGATGCTATTTCTACATTTACAGGTGCAAACACATCTCTTGGAACAGTCTTCTTATATGCTGAAAGCAGACCAGAGCTTGATGAGGTGTTAAGGAGGATAAATGATTATATACATATAAATATCTTATAAAATAATTGTATGAAAAAAGATATAGGAAGTATTTTTCCTTTAACTGCTACAGACTTATCTTCATCTAAAGATGATGTAAATATTTTCAAGGAAACTATATATAATCGTATATACTTCTCTCTTTGTAGAGAGGCTATATATGCTGTTGCAAAGAAATATGAAAAATCAAAAAGAGTAGTTCTTATACCAGCCTATACTTGTCAGACAGTAATAGAGCCTTTTGAACAACAAGGTTGGACTTATTATTTTTATGATATAAAGAAAAACTTACGCATAGATGCACATAATTTGCTAAGTCTTGCAAATATATATCACCCAACAATGATAGTAGTACATCCATATTATGGTATGGAACTAAATTTGGACGAACTTAAAGTTTTATATAAAATAAAGCAAAGCGGTTGTATATTATTGGAGGATCTTACTCAATGCATTTATACGGATAAAAGACCAGACATATTTGATTATTTTGTAGGAAGTAGTCGTAAATGGTTAAAAATACCAGATGGAGCTTTTTTAGAGTCAACATTGCCGAATGAAAGTATAGAACAGCCAATGATAGAAAACGCTTCTTTTATTCAAAAACAAATAGATGCAATGTATTTAAGAGGAAAATATTTTGAGTTAGGCGATGAAGAAATAAAGTCGATATCTATTAGAATTAGTAAAGAAGCTGCTGCTGCTGCAAATAATATTAAGTGTCATAAAATGGCAAACTTTTCTAAAAATATTTTGGCTAAAGGTGATATATCAAAATATGTGGAAAAAAGGTTTAGTAATTATAAATATCTTTTTAAACATATAAATGCATGTGTGGGGGGGATAGAATTAGCTTGTAGTTGTTTAGAAGAGGTTACAACTGCACCATTATATTTCCCTTTTTATGCTGAAGATAGAGCA
Source organism: Prevotella amnii CRIS 21A-A (assembly GCF_000177355.1). Lineage (NCBI taxonomy): Bacteria > Pseudomonadati > Bacteroidota > Bacteroidia > Bacteroidales > Prevotellaceae > Prevotella > Prevotella amnii. Next base: position 13,628 of record NZ_ADFQ01000085.1, on the reverse strand, counting down.
AATTTGCAAAAAGCTTTAGCAAAAGAGCATATTTATGCTCCTGTTTTATGGCCAGTAAACACAGATAAGGTATTAATAAACGAAAATATAAAATATATTTATTCTCATATTCTTGCTATACCTATAGATCAAAGATATAATTTAGATGATATGTGTAAGATTTCAGATATAATTAATTCGGTATATGAAAAATAGAATTTACTTGAGAGCATTAGAAGAAGATGATTATATAACATCGGTAAGTTGGCGTAATGATAATAGTATAACAAGTCTATTGGGGGGGGGTAAATACTTCGTTTCCAAGCAGATAGAGCGTTCGTGGGTGCAGAAAGCTATAAATGATAATCTGAATATACGATTAGCTATTTGTACTATAGAAAGTAATTTATATATAGGAAATATTTATCTAACAGAGATAGATTATATAAATCGTAAGGCTAACACGCAAATACTTATAGGAAATCATAAGTTTTGGAATTGTGGGTATGGTACAGAAGCTATGCTTTTATTATTGGATTATGCATTTAATCATAAAAATTTACATAAGGTTCAAGCTATAGTTTTAAAGGATAATATAGCATCTTTAAAGATGCATAAAAAGCTTGGATATATTGAAGAAGGCTTACTTAGAGAGAATATATATAAGGATGGAAAGTATAAAGATCAGGTAATACTTTCACTTTTAAAGTCAGAATATAAGGAAATTTGTTTAAGTAAAAAGTCATATTAGAAGAGTTTGTTTGTTATAAATAGAATTGATATTGTGTTGTATGAATAAATATATGTTATTACCAAATGGGGTGAAAATGCCGATGATAGGGTTTGGCACATATCCAATGCTAAATGAAGATTTATATAAAATACTACCTATTGCCTATTCTTTAGGTTTTAATCGATTTGATACAGCATGGTATTATAAAAATGAGTCTGTATTAGGTTCTTTTATAGAGGATAATAATATAGATAGGAAGAATATATTTATAACAAGTAAGGTGAATTTTTATGACATATATAATGTTGTTGATGAGAAAGTTGTAAAAAAATCATCTTTAATAGATGAATATTATAAGTCATGTTCAAAGTTAAAAACTAATTATGTTGATTTGTTGCTTATACATTGGCCATGGTTTAATAGTTGTGAAATGTGGGAAGAAATGGAGTTACTTTATAAAGAAAAAAAAGTACGTGCTATTGGTGTTAGTTCTTTTGAGCCATCACATTTGGATGAACTTATTTGTAAGTCTGAAATTTCGCCCATGGTAAATCAGTTTGAGATAAGTCCTTATAATACAAGAAAGTATTTAATAGATTATTGTAATAAAAAAAAGATAGTAAGTGAAGCTTTTTCTCTTTTTAATGTAGGAAAAAGTTATAAAGGAGTTCCTCCGATTATGTATGATAGAGTTTTACAAACTATTGCAAAAAAGAAAGGAGTAACAGTTGCACAGATTGTTATAAAATGGGCTATTAATCAAGGATTGTGTATGTCCATACGCTCAATAAATAGAAAACATTTATTAGAAGATTTGAAATGTTACGGGATAATCATAGGTAGTGAAGATATGAAATATATAGACTCCCTTAACCAAGATAAATTTGTTTATGCAAATAAACAAAAATTAGACATTTCTTATATTAAACAATTTAATAAAAAAAGTATATTATGATTAGTCAATTATTAAACAAAATACGTGTATTTTTGCAATATATGTATACAGATGGGCACATTACAAAATTAACATTATCACAAATAAATTATCCTAAAATTCTTGAAGATAAAAAGATTATTATTACGGGAGGAAGCGATGGAATTGGGCTTTGTATGGCAAAAAAATGTATAGAATGCGGCGCAAAAGTAGTAATAACAGGTAGAAGTATAGATAAATTGAAAAAAGCTTCTTTATTTATAGGAAGTGAAAATTTATTTACTTATCAATGGGATGTACTTGATTTTGATAAAGAAGAAAGTTCTATTTTAGAATGTGCTAATATGTTAGGAGGAATAGATGCTTTGGTAAATAATGCGGCTTTTGTGAAATTCAATTCTAATCCAGCCGATGATTACGACATGATGTTAGATACAAATTTAAAATCAGTTTATTTTATTTGTAAGAAATTTATAGAAATAATAGAGAGATTGAATGGTTTCGGGGGGGGCAAAGTTTTAAATATATCATCGGTAAATAGTTTTGAAGCAGGGGATCACCCTTATTTTTTAGCAAAGGCAGCATTGAATACATTGACAAGAGGTTTAGCTAAATATAATATTAATAAAAATATTATAGTGAATGGTATAGCTCCAGGGATTTGTAATGCGTCTGTAAATAAAGTTGATATTGAAAAGAATGCATATGAGGGAAGTCATAAAAATCATAGAATAACTATACCAGAAGAAGTAGCAGAACTTGCAGTGTTTTTATTAAGTGATGCTGCTAATGGAATTGTTGGGCAAATTATAGGTGTAGATGGTGGACGTTCTTGTAATTAATATTTTAGTTTGTTAGTTTTAATGTATAGTTTTTAAATAATATTATAAAGTGTAATGGATAAAACAAAAAAAGAAGATTTATTGGGCGCAGGATACGCTTTAAATCGAATAAAGGAATATGTGGGGACTATGAATGCTGAAAATCTTCAGGAGATTTATAACAAAGATTATAGAGAGTGGGCACATTCAAAAGGTTTTTGGGTTCGTAATGCTTGTTATTATAACTTAGATGAAAATAATCTTAATGATTATCTTTCTGATTATGATTATCAACTGGTGTGGCCTTTAAATGATTGGGAAAGAATATGGATAAATGATAAATTAACTTTAAAGCTCATTTTAGAGGGAACAAAATTTAATAATATTATGCCAAAATATTATTATTATTCTACACCGAAAGGATTATGTGAATTGGTTGATAATAATAATATAGGAAATAGTGATAGTGCTTTTTTAATGTCTTTACAGAGTCATAGGGTTATGGCTTGTAAACCCAATAACGGTTCTTTTGCCCAAGGATTTTATAAACTATCTTTTTTTAAGGGTAATTATTTTATTAATGATGATATTGTTTCTGAGAAAGATATAATTTCTTTTGTGCGGAATCATCCAAATTACATATATACAGAATACCTTATACCTTCTAACTTCTTCAGTAAATTTAGCCCACTTATTCACACGATTCGTATAAATGTGTTAAATATACATGGAGATGATCCTGTAGTTGTAGGAGAATGGGTTAGAATACCTACAAAACAAACAACTATAGTAAATAATGCTTCTCTAGAAACATCTGATAAATATAATTTAATTACTAAAATTAATGTAAAAAAGGGAGATTTAGAGAAATCTTATTTAGCTTATGCCGATAGGATTGTAGAAACAAAAAAACATCCAGACACAGGACTTGATTTATCTGGGCATATAGAAGATCATGAAGCAATAATAGATTTTATCTTATCTTTTTGTCGTAAATATAATACATTAGAATGGATGGGATTTGATATAGGAGTTACTCCAAATGGATTTAAATGTATGGAAATAAACTCTCATCCAGGAATAATGTATGATCAAATGTTTACTCCATGGATGAAAGATCCAATGCTTAAAGATTATTTTGTAAAAAAAATAAAAAAAATCAATAACTTAACGTTGGAAGAGAAAAGGAGAAGAAATAAAATACAGAGGTAAGAGCATACTATTTATATTCTAAGAAATTAGGTTCCCCTTTAGGAATATATATATAAGTATAGTAGGAGCAAGTCTAGGGCAAAGTAAATCAATGGTGTGTAAAAGCATCACAATATAAAAAAGGATATGTCAGATAATTTACGTCAGAAGACAAAAAACGGATTAATATGGAGTACGGTAGAACGTTTCTCTAATCAGAGTGTAGGTTTTGTGTTTTCTATTATTCTTGCGCGTTTGCTTTGCCCCAGTGATTATGGTATAGTAGCTATGATTACTATATTTTTTGCAGTGGCTCAAGCATTTGTAGATAGTGGCTTTGCAAATGCACTTATACGAAAAAGCAATAGAACAGAAAAAGATCTTTCTACTTGTTTTTATTTTAATATAGTAGTAGGGCTTTTTGCATATATAGTGTTTTTTATCGCAGCACCATGGATAGCTAATTTTTATAATCAGCCTATACTGACTATGATTATAAGATTAGAATCTGTTACTATGTTTTTAAACTCATTATGTATAGTACAGCAAGCATTGCTTACTATCCAGATCAACTTTAAGACACAGGCTAAAATATCTCTTGCATCAACGATAATGTCTGGTATTATAGGTGTAATATTGGCATACAATGGGTTTGGCGTTTGGGCTTTAGTATGGCAGGGTATAAGTAATGCTTTAGTTAGAATGATTTTGTTATGGAAGTTTTCTATGTGGCGACCACGATATGGGTTTTCTAAAGAATCGTTTCATTATCTTTTTGGTTATGGTTCAAAGCTATTAGCTTCAGGATTATTAGATACTACATATAATAATATTTATCCTATTATTATTGGTAAGCTGTTTACTCCTGCAGACTTGGGATATTTCTCAAGAGCTCAAGGTTTAGCAACATTGCCTTCTTCTAATCTGACAAGTGTGTTGCAGCGTGTTACTTTTCCAGTGTTGAGCGAAATACAAGATGATATGGAAAGGCTTGAAACTAACTATCGAAAGCTTTTAAAGATGTCAGCATTTATTATTTTCCCGTTGATGATGTTGTTAGCTGCCATTGCCAGACCATTAGTAGATATTTTATTAACAGATAAATGGGATAATTGTGTTATATATCTACAAATATTATGTGTTGCGCTGATGTGGCATCCTATACATGCTATTAATCTTAATTTGCTGCAAGTAAAAGGCAGGTCTGACCTGTTTTTACGGTTAGAAATAATAAAAAAGATATTAGGTGTAATTATTATTTTAATAACATTCTCTATGGGCCTAAAAGCTATGTGCATAGGGTTGGCAATCAACTCAATAATAGCACTAACTATAAACACTTTTTATACTGGTAAACTTATTTCTATAGGATTTATAAGGCAAGTAAAAGATTTGTTACCTATCATTTTAAGCTCTATATTATTATTGATAGTATCAAGTGGTTGTGTCTATTTTATAGAAAATGTGATATTACAAATAATAGTAGGAACAGTTATTGGAATAGGCTGTTATGTAGGTGTCGCAATACTATTTAGATATAATGAGATAGAATATATAAAACAATTTATAATAGCAAAATAATGAGAATATTACATTGTATAGTAGATGATAAATTCATAGATGAAGAAATAAATATTTTTGAAGATACTAAAGGTAAACACTATATGGAGTATATCTTTATAGCTGAAAATAAAAATAATCACTTTACTTATATTAAGAATAAGGAGCTTATACGTGTTATACCTATGGGAGAAAGTGTAGAATATATTAATAAAGGTGATTTTGATTTAGTTATATTACACAGTCTTAACTCTATACCTATAGACTATATCTCTAAAATAAAAAACAATGTAAAAATATTATGGAAAGCTTGGGGTTTTGATTTATATAGGTACCCTAATGAGATTAGACCATTTATACGACTAAAGAGATTGAAATCTCTAACAAAAAAGTATTGGAATAAAAACTACAAGAAGCAAAGAATTATAAATCTGAAGGTTTTTATTTATGATTTAATATATAATAAGAGGATAAAACAGTCAATAGAGCGTATAGATTATTTTTCTGGTTGCCTACCTATAGAATATAAGCTTATAAAAGATAGTGTACCATATTTTAAAGCTAAACATTTACCATTTGCTTATTTTGATAGAAAAGATCCATTTACTGATGAGCACATAGATCATTATCCACAATTAGATTCTTATATACTTGTTGGGAATGCGGCAGGAGTACCAAATAATCACCTTGATATATTAGCAAAATTAAAATGTAACACTACAGCGGAACGTAAAATAGTGTTACCTCTAAATTATGGGGGTGATGGAAAGTATATAGACTATGTGATAAATGACGCTAAGAGCTATTGGGGAGATAATAATATAGTTGCACTTAGAGATTTTATGCCAAAAACAGAGTATTTTAAGCTATTAGAAAAATGTGGATATGCTATATTTGGACATGAGCAGCAGGCTGCGTTAGATAATATATATAAAATGCTGTGGCAGGGAAGTAAGGTTTTTCTATCAGAAACATCAGTGAACTTTAAATATTTTAAATCGATAGGAATGATAGTTTTCTCTATTCAAAGCGATTTGACATTAAAATCCATTAATAGGTCTTTATCTATGGAGGAGAAAAAGAATAATAGAGAAGTGATATTAAAACATTCTTCTGTAAAAGATGCTCTAAATGAGATTTGTAATATATACACAACAGTAGAAAAAGACAAGGTATAACTAAAAGTAAAGAAGAAATGAATAAAAGTTATATTTCATATCTTATAGAGATAATAAGAAATAAGTTTTATGCAGAGCTGTTTCGCTCTAATTATTTCAGAAAATTACAGGAAAAGAATCTTAAAAAGGCTTTTTCTTTAAAGTATAGAGCATCACATAAGGATTCGTTAAACTGGGAAAATCCGCAAACGCTCGATGCTAAAATAATGTGGCTTGAAGCTTTGAGCGATACCTCTGTATGGTCTGACTTAGCAGATAAATATAAGGTTAGAGATTATATTATCCAAAAAGGATATGAAGAGATATTACCTAAGTGTTATGGTGTGTGGGACAGAGTGGAAGATATTGACTTTAATATTTTACCAAAGAAGTTTGTTATAAAATGTACACACGATTGTGGCTCTGCTATAATGATAAAGGATAAGGCAGCAGAAGATTTAGATAGCATAGCTAACTATCTAAAAACCAAGCTAATACCAATAGGGAGGGGTATGGTAGTAGAGCCACATTATAAAAAGATAAAGCCTCGAATTATAGTAGAGGAGCTGTTAGAGGACCAAGCAACACAAGGCTTATCGTCTTCGTTGGTAGATTATAAGGTGTGGTGCTTTAATGGTAAGCCTTATATAGTATTATTGTGTTATGATAGGAAGAAAAAAGAAAATGGACATTCTTCAGTAACCGTCGATTTATATACCAAAGACACATGGCAGCATAGGCGTGATTTGCTTACTGATAAAAGTGCAAAATATAAGGATATTCCTCGTCCCAAATGCTTAGAGAAGATGCTTGATATAGCAAAAGATTTGTCTGATGGTTTTCCACAAGTGAGAGTAGACTTTTATATAATAAACAATAAACCATATTTTGGAGAATTAACCTTTACATCTGCTGCAGCGTCACATTATTATTTTACGGAAGAAGCACAGAGAGAGTTTGCTAAAGCTATAGATCTAACAAACGTAAAACTAAAGTAATGATGAGCATATATAACATATTAATTAAGATAATTAGCTACGGTTATAACACTGTTGTTAATATTGTGTTTAAGATATATGTTAAGATAAAGTTTAATAATATTTGGCAACTTAAAGAGCATCTTAGGTTAAACTATCCTAAAACAGGGGGTAAAAGGCTACTTGCCATTTACGATACTACTTTTTCTAAATATGGTAGCTGGATAGGACATGAATGTGTTATGGATAGTATACCTTTCTTCCCTCATGGTTTTACAGGTGTTTTTATTTCAAATGGAGCTAAAATAGGCAAGAATTGTATAATATTTCAGCAAGTTACTATTGGTAGCAATACTATAAAAGGGCATCCTAAATTTGGTTCTCCTACAATAGGTAATAATGTGTATATAGGGGCAGGAGCAAAGATAATAGGTAATATTAAGATAGGAGATAATTGCAGGATAGGGGCTAATGCTGTTGTTGTTACAGATATTGAGCCTAATACAGTGGCTGTCCCTGAGACAAGGCTAATTATGAAGAAAAATATATTAGATAATAAATTTTATTCTAAGAGAAATAATAAGTGGTGCTATTACGATTTTAATAAAGAGAAGTTTGTTTCATGTTAATAAAAGATTAAAGTGAAATGGGTATATAATAAAAAATATTAGTTGATATTAGTAAAAATAATTAATTTTGTTTTATGAAGATGAGCCTTTTATATTAATGCTTCATTTTTTATTCTTCTTAGAGTTTTATATAAAATATCCCTTAGATGCATTGCTGCATATAAGGGATATTTTTTATATAGATAAAGAAAGTAAAAAGATAGGATACTTATTTAATATAAAAGATAAAAAAAGGCAATAAGCTACTATGAAAAAAAAAATACTTACCTTTGCTACTATCTATAAAACAACTAACAGATTGTAATGAGCATAAATAACAATTATAAAATAGCCGTTGCCGGGTCAGGTTATGTAGGACTAAGTATTGCTACTTTGCTTAGCCAACACAACGAAGTGGTTACTGTTGATATCATGGAAGAGAAGGTAAGAATGATAAACAATGGCATTTCACCTATTCAAGATGATTATATTGAAGATTATTTAAAAAACAAATCGCTCAATCTTAAAGCTACCACTAATGGGAAAGAAGCTTATAAAGACGCTCATTTTGTAATTATAGCAACACCTACTAATTATGATCCTGTACGCAACTATTTCGACACGCAACATGTGGAAGAAGTAATAAGACTTGTTACTGAGGTTAATCCACAAGCTATTATGATAATAAAATCTACTATTCCTGTGGGGTATACAGAGAGTGTTCGACAAAAATATAAAAGTGATAAAATTATTTTTGCACCAGAATTTCTACGCGAAAGTAAGGCTCTATATGACAATCTTTATCCTAGTAGGATTATTATTGGGCGTCCAGAAAATAATGAGGAATTAGATAAAAATGCTCATCTTTTTGCTCATCTTTTACAACAAGGTGCTATAAAAGAAAATATTCCTACCCTTTTTATGAATCTTACAGAGGCAGAGGCTGTAAAACTTTTTGCTAATACTTATTTAGCCTTACGTATAAGTTATTTTAACGAATTAGATACTTATGCAGAAGTAAAAGGATTAGATACAGCTAATATAATACAAGGGGTATGCTTAGATCCTCGTATAGGAGCATTTTATAATAACCCTTCATTCGGTTACGGTGGTTATTGCTTACCTAAAGATACAAAGCAGCTGTTAGCAAACTATGAAAATGTTCCAGAAAACTTAATACAAGCAATAGTAGAAAGTAATCGTACTCGCAAAGATTTTATTGCCAATCAGATATTACATACTGCAGGATATTATGACTACAATGATTGTGGTGATTATAATCCTAAAAGTGAAAAAGAATGTGTTATAGGGGTTTATCGACTTACAATGAAATCAAATAGCGATAATTTTAGGCAAAGTTCAATACAAGGTGTTATGAAACGCATAAAAGCTAAAGGAGCTCAAGTTATTATATATGAACCAACTCTAAAAGATAATACAACCTTTTTTGGTAGTAAGATAGTTAATAATCTTGATAAATTTAAACAGCTTTCACATGCTATTATAGCTAATCGTTATGATAGCTGTCTTGATGATATTAAAGAAAAAGTATATACAAGGGACATCTTTAAACGAGATTAATAATATTATTTACATTATAATAAAACATATAATAGGATAAACTATAACCTTACCTACTCTTATATCTCGCATTTATTTCTTATCTTTGTACTCTTTAATATTGTAGATAAGAAAAGCGGTTATTATGGCAAATTTTAAAAGGGTTATAGGGCAAATAGATGCTATACAACGATTAAAAGCACTTGTAAAGGAAAATCGTGTGCCGCATGCAATACTATTTTGCGGAGAAAAGGGGGTAGGCAAAATGGCGCTTGCTATGGATTTTGCTTGCTACCTTCTATCTGAAGGAATGCAAAAAAGCAATACAATATTAAATGCTGATGCACATATAGAAGCTATGCTTCGTAAGTGGGAACACCCTGACCTTCACTTTACTTATCCTACAATAAAAGATGCTTCTATGGGGGCTGAACATCAACCAATAAGTTCTGATTACATAAAAGAATGGCGAAATATGATTTTACAAGGCTCTTATTTTACTATACAGCAATGGATGGATCACATGAAAGCCACTAACCAACAGGCAATTATAACAGGTGCTGAGGCAGATGAACTGACACGTAAATTATCACTTAAATCGAGTCAAGGAGGATTTAAAGTATCTATTATATGGTTACCTGAACGCATGAACCAAACATCGGCTAATAAAATGCTAAAACTTTTAGAAGAGCCTCCTTCGGGTACTATCTTTCTTTTAGTAAGTGAAGAGCCAGACCAAATCCTTGAAACTATACGCAGCCGAACGCAACGTATTGATATTAAACGTATTGATGATGCTACTATAGAGCACTCTCTTATAGAACAACGCGGTATAGATAAAGATATGGCACGCCGTATAGCACACCTTGCTAATGGTAGCTGGCTTAAAGCTTTAGAAACTATAAATACAGATAATGAAAATAAAGAGTTTCTTAAACAGTTTCAAGTATTAATGCGCCTTGCATATCTACGTAACTTAAAAGAGCTAAAGACTTGGTCAGACAATATAAGTATGTACGGTAGAGAGAAACAACGCCGTATGTTATACTATTTCATGCAGCAAATACGAGAAAATTTTATGTATAATTTTTCTCAACCAGAGCTAATATATCTGACTATGGAAGAGGAGAATTTTGCAAAGAATTTTTCTCGCTTTATTAATGAAGCAAATATAATAGAAATAAATGAATTGTTAGAATTAGCATATAGGGATATTCATCAGAATGCAAATGCAAAAATAGTTTTTTACGATTTAGCATTAAAGATGATATTACTCATATTAAAGAAATAATAAATACATGTTTATAAGCATATATATATATTAAATAAGAAAGTTTTCAATGGACTATAATAATATGAAATTTAAGGTTTGGCATGGCTGCGCAAGAGGGCTTAGTAATGCTGGATGTGGGCGCCAAAACAAGCAGCTGAACACATATGACTGGTTAGCTGATGTCCCTGGCAATAGCTTTAGCACTGACCTTGTAGAAATACAATTTAAAAATACAAGAAAAGGATATTATCACAATATTAATCGATTAGATCTGAAGAAAGGAGATATTGTTGCTGTAGAGGCTAATCCTGGTCATGACATAGGAGTGGTTACTCTAACAGGTAGACTTGTAACGTTACAAATAAAGAAAAATTCTAACATCAAATCGCCCGAAGACATCAAACGCATATATCGTATAGCAAAAGATGTAGATATGGAAAAATATCACGAAGCAAAAAGTCGTGAGCATAATACAATGATAAAAAGTAGACAAATAGCAAAAAGCTTAGGTCTAAAAATGAAAATAGGTGATGTAGAATACCAAGGCGATGGAAATAAAGCTATTTTTTATTATATTGCTGATGAACGAGTAGATTTCAGACAGTTAATAAAAGACTTAGCAGCGACTTTTCATGTGAGAATAGAAATGAAGCAAATAGGTGCTCGTCAGGAAGCAGGACGTATTGGTGGCACTGGACCTTGTGGAAGAGAACTTTGTTGTGCTACATGGATGAAAAACTTTTCAAGCGTTTCTACCACTGCCGCACGCTTTCAAGATATATCTCCAAACCCCACCAAGTTAGCAGGTATGTGTGCTAAACTAAAATGTTGTCTTAACTATGAAGTAGATACTTATATGGAAGCTGCACGTAAACTACCAAGCAAAGAGGTTGTGTTACAGACAATGGAGGCTGACTTCTATCTTTTTAAGACAGATATTCTAAGTGGTCAATGTTCCTATTCTACAGATAAAAATTTCCCAGCTAATATAGAATCAATAAGTGCAGAGCGTGCTAAAGAAATTATAGAGCTAAATCGCCGTGGAGAAAAACCTCTTTCTTTACAAGAGAATAGTAAGGCAAAGCCTAAAAAACTTTCTGCCGATTTATTAGCGAATGCTGATATAAGCCGATTTGACAGAGCTAAGAAAAAAAGACGAATAAACAATTCTCAGCAAAGCTATAGTAAAGAGGAACAATTAAATAGTATTACTAAAAAGCAAGAAAATAGTAAGCAGCAACAAAGTACAGAACGACAAAATAAAAAACAGTCATATAATAATCGTCAGCGTCAAGGACAACGAAAGTATAATACCAATTCTTCAAAACAAGAAACTAAAAATGAAATTTAAGGGTTGTAACTTATTATGTTTTATAGCGTTTATAGCTTTTATTATAAACGCTATTTCATGTAATGACCCACGCATATACGATAAATATCAAAATGTTTCCTTACAAGGTTGGAATCGTAGAGATACTTTGACTTTTGATATTCCACGTCAATGGGAAGGTAGATATTTGCTTTTTCTAGGAATAAGAACGGCAAAAAACTTTCCCTATCGTAATCTTAGCGTCATAGTTAATGAGCAAATAATTTCTGTTAAAGGAAGAAAAAGAACTATTCGTTATAGTAATTGTAATATTATAAGGTGTAAGATTGTTAATAAAAAGGGGCAAATAATTGGTCATGAGAATATTAGTAACAATACTATCCGTTCATATATAAAGTCTTTTTATCTGAAACGTAATGATTCTATACATATTACTATTAATCACAATATGAATGAAGATGTACTACAGAGTGTTTCCAATATAGGAATAACACTTATAAAGCAATAAGAATATTTTATAAAAGATAAAAAGATTTAGATAATATGAAATTCTTCCAAAGTATAGATATATAAACAAAATATAAGGGAAATAGGGGTTGGATTTTTTAGTTTAAGAAAAAGAAATGAGATTAAATGACGTTATAAGTGCCATATTTCGTGGAGTAGGGCAAGTAATGTTCCAGAATAATATACTTTCAGGAATATTAATGTTAGTAGGTATAGGTTTTAACTCTATATTAATGTGTTTATTTGCATTATTGGGTACTATTATAAGTACATTAACAGCAATATTTCTTAATTATAATTCTAATAATATAAAAAATGGTCTTTATGGTTTTAATGGAACTCTTATTGGTATAGCTGTTCCATGTTTTATGTCTATTAATATTTGGTCTGTTTTGCTAATGATAATTGCTTCTATTGTTACAACTTTCATTGTATATGTTTTTGAAAAGCAAAAAAAGCTACCCACTCTTACAGCACCTTTTGTAATAATTACATGGTTAATGTTGCTTATAAGTTATGCTTTCCCTATTTTACAGCAATTTACAATAGAACAAAATATATCAAAAGAACCGTTTTTATTACTTCAAGCTTTGTCTTTAAATTTTGGTCAGATAATGCTTCAAGGTAAAAGTCTTTTTACAGGCTTACTATTTTTTCTTGCAATATTAGTAAATTCACGTAAAATGGCAATAGAATTTTTCTTAGCAGGTTTATTATCTTTAATAGTTTGTTGGCTTCCTTTTGTGGAAACTCATTCTATAAATAATGGTATGTATGGTTATAACGTTGTTTTAACTGTTTTAGCTATTGCTAATATTCTTAATACAAAGACTCATATATATATTAAGGTTTTAGTAGGATTTATATTATCTCTTGTAATTCAATTTGTAGGTTTAAAATTAGGTTTTATTACTCTTACAGCACCTTTTGTAATTTCAGTATGGATAGTTGCTTTATATAACACATTCTTTGATAGCAAAAAATAAAATTTATTTTTT